>JBEDKW010000122.1:0-5012 GCA_041171945.1 Actinomycetota bacterium | reverse complement strand
ATCGAAAGACTTCGCGGCCTTGGTCACATCTTCGAAGCCGATGGTGCGGTTTGGCTGCGTTCCACAACTTTTGGCGACGACCGCGATCGCGTGGTTATTAAGAGCGACGGCGAAACCGCCTACATCGCTGGCGACCTCGCTTATTACCTAGACAAGCGTGAGCGCGGTTTCGACCAGTGCATTTACATGCTTGGCGCAGATCACCACGGCTACGTTCAGCGAATGATGGCGCTTTGTGCCGCCTTCGGCGATGAGCCTGGCGTGAACCTCGAAATTTTGATTGGCCAAATGGTCAACCTGATGCAAAATGGCGAACCAGTGCGAATGTCTAAGCGCGCCGGAACCGTTGTCACGATGGAAGACCTTGTCTCAGTGGTTGGTGTCGACGCCGCTCGCTATGCGCTTGCTCGCTCTTCAATCAACTCTCAACTCGACATCGATCTAGAGCAGTTGCAGAAGAAGACCAACGACAACCCAGTCTTCTATGTGCAATACGCCCATGCCAGAACCAAGCAGGTTGCGGTCAACGCGGCCAGCCTAAACGTGACAAATTCTGAGTTTGACCCAAGTTTGCTCGCGCACCCAACTGAGTCAGAGTTGCTTGCTTCAATCAGCGAGTTTCCGAGGGTTGTTGCTCACGCTGCAGAGTTCCGCGAGCCGCACCGCGTTGCTCGCTACATCGAAGAAGTCGCCGGTTCTTACCACCGCTGGTATGACGCCTGTCGTGTCACCCCGTTATCTGGGGGAGAAGTCGAGAGCGTTCACCGCACCAGACTTTGGCTCAATGAAGCTGCCGGAATTGTTCTTCGCAACGGGCTAACCCTTCTGGGCGTTAGCGCACCGGAGAGGATGTAGTCGATGAATAATCCTCTTGCCCCAAATTGGCTTGACCTACCCGCCGACATAAACGCCATCGATAACAAGGTTTGGCCAAAGCACGCATCGAGAAATGCAACCGGCGAACTACAAATTGCTGGTGTTTCAGTCAGCGAGCTAGTCACCCAATTTGGCACCCCGCTCTATGTCATCGACGAAGACGATTTTCGTGCTCGCGCCACCACGGCGCTGAAGACCTTCAATGACGCGGCAAAGCGAATCGGCACCCAAGCCAAGGTCTATTACGCCAGCAAGGCATTTTTATCTACCGAAATAGTCGGCTGGATAAACGAACTGGGTCTCAACATCGATGTCTCAAGCGGCGGTGAGCTAGCAGCAGCGCTAGCCGGTGGTATTCACGGCAGCCGAATTGGCTTGCACGGAAACAATAAATCGCTTCACGAGATTGGCCGGGCAGTCACCGCCGGCGTTGGTGCAATCGTGATCGACTCGGAGATTGAGATTGAGCGAATTGCTTCAGTCGCTGGCGCTCAAGATGCCATTCAAGGTGTGCGACTCAGGGTCAATACCGGCGTGCATGCAAACACCCACGACTTTTTAGCAACCGCTCGCGAAGATCAAAAGTTTGGCATCGCCTTGGCTGATGTTCCATCCTTGGTTGCCAAGATTCGCTCGCACTCGCACCTGCGGTTCCTTGGTCTTCACCAGCACATTGGCTCCCAAATATTCCAGGTAGATGGCTTCATTGAATCGACCAAGCGACTGCTCGCTCTTCACGCCGAATTGTCAAAGACCGGCGACCTTCCTGAACTTAACCTCGGCGGTGGCTTTGGCGTTAACTACAAGCCCGCCGATGACGCACCAACTCTTGGTTATTTTGCCGACGCTATCACCGCGGTGGTTGCTGAAGAGTGCAAAAAACTAGGCATCGAAGTGCCAACCCTTGCATCGTCACCATTTACAACGTGGGCACCATCAAAGAAGTACGAGTCACCGATGGAGCCGTGCCGGCGGTGCGCAAATATGTGTCAATCGATGGCGGCATGAGTGACAACGCTCGTCCAGCGCTCTATGAGGCCGAGTACCACGCCGTTTTGGCATCTCGTTCTTCAACCGCTGCTCCGGCTCTCTCGAGAGTGGTCGGAAAGCACTGTGAGAGTGGCGACATCGTAGTTAGAAACGACTACCTACCGGCCGACATTCAGCCAAACGACTTAGTCGCGGTCGCTACCACCGGTGCCTACTGCTACTCGCTTTCCAGCAACTACAATTTTCTCACCAAAGCACCAGTCGTCGCGGTTCGTTCAGGTGCAGCACGCCTTATCATCCGCGGCGAAACCGAAGCAGATCTATTCACCAGAGACCTTCGCTACCAAAGCGAACATGGTCACGGCTCAAAAGCCGAGCCGAGAAACTAATAGCGAGATGAGTCAAACCTTGATCGATTACCGTCCACTTCGCATCGCCCTGTTGGGTGCTGGTTCAGTTGGTTCCCAAGTTGCCCGACTGCTGATTGAAAACAAGGCTGAGCTTGCCGCTCGAGTTGGTGCCGAGCTTGAACTTGTCGGCATCGCCGTCCGCGACCTAAACTCTCCTCGAAACGCTGGCGTTCCAACCGAACTGCTAACCCTCGACGCAGAATCTTTGATTCTTGGCGCCGACATTGTCATCGAAGTGATGGGTGGCATCGAGCCAGCTCGCACCTATATCCTGCAAGCCCTTAACTCTGGCTCCGATGTGGTCACCGCCAACAAGGCGCTGCTAGCCACCCACGGCACCGAACTTTTTGACACTGCGGAGCAGGTTGGCGCGCAGCTTTACTTCGAAGCCGCTGTAGCCGGCGCAATTCCGATCATTCGCCCACTTCGCGAGTCTCTAGCCGGCGACAAAGTGAACCGCATCATGGGCATTGTGAATGGCACGACTAACTACATCCTTGACCGCATGGATTCAACCGGCGCCACTTTCGACTCAGCACTCGCCGAAGCTCAGGCCCTCGGCTACGCCGAGGCTGACCCGACAGCTGACATCGAAGCATTTGATGCCGCTCAAAAGGCAGCCATCCTTGCATCGCTCGCTTTTCACACCGAAGTGCCACTCGAGGCCGTATACCGCGAGGGCATCACCAAAATCACTGCCGAGCAGATGGTTGCTGCAAAGCGCGATGGCTACGTCATCAAGTTGCTAGCCATCTGCGAGCGCGTCGAAGCCGATGAAGCCGGTCAACAGGGCGTTTCGGTTCGCGTTCACCCAGCCCTTATTTCTCGCGAACACCCACTCGGTGCAGTTCGCGGCGCGTTCAATGCTG
This sequence comes from Actinomycetota bacterium, assembly GCA_041171945.1. Lineage (GTDB taxonomy): Bacteria > Actinomycetota > Actinomycetes > Actinomycetales > Microbacteriaceae > Rhodoluna. The sequence continues at coordinate 1,867 of JBEDKW010000122.1, read as the reverse complement.
TCTTCGTCGAGGCCGAAGCTGCTGGTTCACTGATGTTCTACGGAGCTGGTGCCGGAGGTGTCCAGACCGCATCTGCCATCCTCGGCGACCTTGTTTCGGCTGCCAAGCGCCACGTTGCCGGCGGCCCGGGCCTAGCCGACTCAGTGCACGCCAATCTCACTGTTTTGCCAATCGATCGTGTTTACACTCGCTACCAAATCACCCTCGAGGTCATCGACCTACCGGGTGTCTTGGCGCAGATCGCCGCAGTGTTCTCGGCTCACCAAGTTTCTATCGAGACTGTTGAACAATCGGTGCGTCACCGCGATGGTGCACTCAGCAAGACCGCTACCCTCGAGGTAGGCACTCACGCTGCAACCGACGCAGCACTTTCAGCAGTGGTTAAAGCTCTCACCGCAAACGAAGCGGTCGAATCAGTCACTTCAGTAATCCGAGTAGAAGGAATCTAATGGCTCACCAATGGCGCGGTGTTATCCGCGAATACTTTGACCGTCTCGACATCTCGAGCGACAACCCAATCATCACTTTGGGTGAGGGTGGCACTCCATTGGTTGAGGCTCCGGCACTAGCAAGACTTGTTGGTGCAGAGCGCGTTCTCCTCAAGGTTGAAGGCATGAACCCGACCGGTTCGTTCAAAGACCGCGGCATGACCATGGCTGTATCAAAGGCGGTTGGCCACGGTGCCAAGGCAGTTATCGCAGCCTCCACCGGAAACACTTCTGCTTCGGCCGCTGCATACGCAGCAGCTGCAGGCATCGCGTCAGTTGTTCTCGTGCCGAAGGGCAAGATTTCGCTGGGCAAGCTAAGCCAGGCCGTTGCTCACAAGGCACAAATCCTTCAGGTCAAGGGAAACTTTGACGACTGCCTAAACCTCGCTCGCGAACTAAGCGACAACTACCCGGTTCACCTAGTCAACTCGGTCAACCCAGACCGCATCGAAGGTCAGAAGACCGGTGCGTTTGAAGTAGTCGACTCGCTTGGCTTCGCACCAGACTTCCACGTTCTGCCAGTTGGCAACGCCGGCAACTACTCGGCTTACTTTAAGGGTTACCAAGAAGACCTCCAGGAAGGCCGCATCAAGGCGATTCCGAAGATGTGGGGCTTCCAAGCCGAAGGCTCAGCCCCGTTCACTGTCGGTCACCCGGTTGCCAAGCCAAACACCATTGCCACCGCTATCCGCATCGGAAACCCGGCATCATGGGATCTTGCGCAGATCGCCAAGACCACATCTCAGGGCCAATTCGGTGCTGTCACCGACGAAGAAATTTTGTGGATGCACCGATTCTTGTCGAATGAGGTTGGCGTTTTCGTCGAGCCTTCATCAGCTACCGGCGCCGCTGGCCTTTTCAAGCACTCCAAGCGCGGCGAGGTTCCAGCCGGTTCAACCATTGTTGTGACAGTCACTGGCCACGGCCTAAAAGACCCAATGTGGGCACTTAAAGACGAGCGTGGCCGAGGCATCAAGCCTCAGGCAGTGGCAAACCGCGTCGAAGCCGTAGCCGAGCGCCTTGGCTTGACTAAGAAATAATCATGACCTCACTCATCGGCAGAAAAGTCACTGTCAAGGTTCCGGCCACTTCGGCAAACCTTGGCCCGGGCTTCGACACCCTCGGCATGGCGCTCTCGTTCTACGACGAGCTTCAGGTTGAGGCGGTTGCGGGCACGGATGTTTTTGTCGACGTTCACGGCGAAGGTCAGGGAGAAGTTCCTACCGATGCCAGCAACCTAGTAGTGCAGTCAATTGCTCACACGTTCAAGAAGTTCGGCATCCCGATGCCTGGGCTGAAACTGCGTGCGCACAACATCATTCCTCACGGTCGCGGAATGGGTTCCTCCGGTGCCGCAGTGGTCTCCGGAATCATCGCAG
>JBEDKW010000121.1:0-3821 GCA_041171945.1 Actinomycetota bacterium | reverse complement strand
GCGCTAGAGAACAAAACACACCCGTTATTTTTCTGGATTTTTGGCGATTGCTGACTTACTCTGTCAATAGGTACAACCACTGTTGACTAGGAGTTTTTGATGAGAATTGAAAGCGTGCTTTCCAAGCATGTTTTTGAAATGCGTCATCAAGACCAACAAACCCAACAATCGATTCGATAAATTACGCCGTCATTTATGACGGCGTTTTTTTATTGCTCGAAAGTGCAGTGCCTGATGCGAAAACCCGGAAGCCGTCTGGGTGAATTCGAAAGGAAAGCAAATGCGCACGTTGGTATTAAACGCTGGATATGAGCCACTAGGGGTGGTGTCATTCAAACGAGCCCTGGCTTTGGTGCTCAACCAGAAGGCCACAGTCTTGGCCGGAGCCGGTGACCTAGTAGTTCACAGTGCAGCCGAAGAATATGTGCTGCCCTCGGTTATTTTGCTCTCGAGATACGTGCGCATTCCAGTCAGCCGCAACATTCCGGTGTCGAGGCGCGGGGTTCTTCGCAGAGACTCACATCGGTGTGCTTATTGTGCAAAATTGGCAAACACCATTGACCATGTGCAGCCGAAATCTCGCGGCGGGCAAGACACCTGGGAGAACTTGGTGGCCTGTTGCCTAAAGTGCAACAACATCAAGGGGCACAAAACCCTTGTAGAAATTGGTTGGGAACTGAAGGCCAAGCCTCGAATGCCAACTGGGATGGCCTGGAGTGTTCGCGGTGCAGAGCGATTCGAACCCGAATGGGATCTTTATCTTCTTCAAAAGATTGCAGCCTAGAAACCCCTAGTTTTGCTGGTTTTGGGCAATAACTGCCAGTTGACTTGAAATGTTGCTTTGGTGGCCCCGAGGTGAATCGAACACCCGACACAAGGTTTAGGAAACCTTTGCTCTATCCACTGAGCTACGGAGCCGGACTCGCTAAATATTACAGCAGGGTCTTTGCTGGCGCATTGGCAAGCCTAAGTCGAGATTGGGTGCCCAAAAGTTAGGCTCTACTCATGGTTGCAAATGAGGCAGGTCAAGAGAGAGTAGCGCGCTCCAGCTGGGATAGTTGGCGCGAGGAAATTCTTGCGCTTGGAGTAACTAACCCCCTGATTTCTTTTGAGCCAAACTCCTTCGGTCAAATCGACCTTGAGCGCAGTCACCCGGGTGGCTTCTCTCAGTTCATCACTGGACGCCAGACCTTGCTTTCAAACCTCGTGCGTGACCCACTCGCTTTTTCGAGAGCCCTTTCGGCAGCCAGACGAATTAAAAATAAAGCCGATCGCCTCAGCCAGCACTTTGGCATTGACTCACTCTTTGTGGTGGGCGGGTTGGCTAACTTTGAGGCTGACGGTTTCGATTTAAGTTTGCCCATTTTGATGTGGCCGGTGACAATCACGTTCAAGAGTGGCGACTATGAACTTGAAATTTCAGGCGCCCCAAGAGTCAACCCAGCTTTAGTAGATGCTCTCGAAGTTAGCTACGGAATCAAACTTGTCGAAGCGGATTTGCTAGCCCGCCAACTCGAAAGCTCTGATTTGGTTCCGGTCACGGTATTGAACTACCTAGCCAACCTCACTGCGGATAAAGGCAACCTCGACATCAAGCGCATCTTGGTGATCGGCAATTTTTCAACGGCACCAACAGACCTACTGCATGATTTTGACCTCAAAGAAACCCAGCTTCTTGCAAAGCTCTCGGGTGAACCACAGGGGGCTCTCGAAGACCTAGATATTCCGGAGTTGAACCTAGTGGCCGAGGCCGATTCTGTGCAGATGCGCATCGTGTCTAGGGCGTTAGCCGGTCAGAATTTTTCAGTCGAGACCCTTCCTGGCTGCGGCTATACGCAAACTGTGGTCAATGTTTTGGCGGGTTTCGTCGGTGCAGGCAAGCGCGTTCTGGTTGTGGCTCCTAGGCGCCAGACCATTAATGAACTTGCCGACCGTCTAGCCTCGGTTGGCTTGCCAGGTTTGGCCATGCGCTCAAACTCAACTTGGGTTGACGCAATCTCGGCTATCTCGCGAAACGAAAAAGCCCAACCTCAGCACTTAGATCAACCGCGTGCTGAACGAATCAAGGCTGAGAATTCAATCGACGAGTACTTCGATTCCCTTAGTCAGATTGATCCGGAGCTTGGGGTTTCGGTCTCCGAGATCTTGAAGAAACTTTCTGAGATCAGTGCAATGCCTAAAGCGCCGGTAACCTCAGCGAGAATCCCGGCCGATAAATTACTGACCCACCTAGACAGAACTGACGCAATTGCTCTTTTGTCTGAGGCTGCGGAACTAGGTGAATTTAGATTCGGACCACAGGACACAGCTTGGTATCAAGCTCAATTTGAAAGCCCTGCAGAAGTTGCTAAGGCTATTGAGCTGGCAAAATCTCTTCGCGATGATTCTTATCCGAGGCTTGCTGGAGCACTTGCCGAGTTCACCAGCCAAGTCAATTTCAAGCCGGCTGAGTCGGTCGAAGAGTGGGGTACTTATCTTCGTCTCTTCACCGGTATTCGCGAAACGCTCGACCGGTTCGTGGCCGATGTGTTTGATCGACCACTGACCGAACTTATTTCAGCAACGGCTCCTCGTAAGGGAGTCGATCGGGCTGATCGAGTTCAGATGTCTGGTGGAAATCGCCGGAGACTTAAGAAATTGGCGAAGGAATATTTGCGAGCCGGAATGCACGTTGCAGACATGCACCTGGCACTTCGGGACATTCAGGAACAGCGAGAGCTTTGGCAACAATATTGCTCAGTGCCAACCCCACCACAGGTGCCGCTGGGAATCAGTGAGGCGCAGGTTGCCTATCAGTCATTTGTTGCCGACCTCCAAAGTCTTCAGAGGCATTTAGATCCGGAGTCAACTGAGCCGTTACTGACCCGTCTCTCGCTCTTTGCCTTGCAAAAGAAGCTGGAATCTTTGGCTGAGGACACTGAGGCGCTTTCAAACCTCGGAGACCGCGCCTTGGTTTTGAATCGAATTCGTGTTGCGGGTCTTGGGCAGTTGGCCCGGGATCTGGGCAAACAGCACACCCCGAAAGAGGGCATCGCACTGGAATTAGAGCTCGCTTGGTGGCAATCTGCGCTTGAGCAAGTGCTAACCCGCGAAACCTTTTCAGAACCGCTTCGGCCGCTCAAATTGCAGTTGGTTCAGCTGCGATGGCGCACACCCTCGCCGATCGCTGGCGCAACGCCCTGAATTCTTGGCCTCAAGAGGCTGCCGCACTAAAGGGAGTTTTGAAATCTGGTTCAGCAAGCCTGATCGATTTGAAGCTTGCGTCTCCCAACATTATGCCGGTGCTGGCTCCAGTTGTGATGATGTCGCCCTACGAAGTGTCGAAACTGGCGGGTGGCGAACTGTTTGACGCAGTTTTGTTGCTGGATGCTGCCGGTTCGACCATCGCTGAGAATCTCTCTGCGATTAAACGAGGCAGTCAAATAATCGCCTTTGGCGACGACGCGATTGCCTGGCCTACTGGGTTCGAAATTGAATGCCGACCAACCCCGTTGGGTCGCGAATTCATTGTGCCCTCTGCGTTCAATGAGGTGCGAAGGCTTTTTGGAGCGGAGGTATTGCGACGCAGTTACCGAACCACCAGCCAAGCCTTGGGCTCACTGATTAACCGAGAGTTTTATCAGAATCGAATTGATTTTGTGCCTACCGCCGCCGAATATCTTGGCGAAAATAACTTTGCACTCGACATTGTGTCTGAGGGCAATCAGGCAAAAACCACCTTTGAGGGTGCCACCGAAAGCCTTGACGCCGAGCATTTTTGGCTTGGAATCACGACCGTTGCGCGTAGAGCCGCCGCCTTTTTTCTGTGCCATGACCTATTC
>JBEDKW010000120.1:0-3245 GCA_041171945.1 Actinomycetota bacterium | reverse complement strand
CTATGAAAACAGCTTGAGGCTTGTTGGCGGTGTTCGCAGTTGAACCTTTTTGACAGCGCCCACATTCTTTCCAGCCTCGGCCAGTTGGCGGTCTTCGGGGCCGCACTAATTATTTATTTAGAGACCGCCACAATTCTTGGGTCCATTTTGCCGGGCGACTCCCTCTTATTTTTACTGGGCCTCGGGCTTGCCACCTGGCTGGTTGAGTTTCCGGTTCTAATCGCAATCCCAATCGTCTTCCTAGCAGCTGTGGCAGGTTCGCAGACCGGTTTTGCTCTGGGGCACAAGTTTGGTCCAAGACTATTTAAGAACACCGAGACATTCTTCTTCAATCAGAAGACGGTCGCCCGAACCCAGCATTTTTTCAAGCACTACGGCCCGAGATCAATTGTGATCGCACGCTTCGTGCCCATTCTTCGGGCGCTGATTCCAATGTTCGCGGCCATCGCCCACTTCGACCCTCGCAAGTTTTTTCTGCTCAATCTGCTTGGCGGATTCATCTGGACAGCTGGGCTAATTGGCGCCGGCTACTTCCTAGGCAACATTGAGTTCGTGCGTCAGAATGTTGAAGCGTTTGTGATTGGTTTCGTGATTCTCTCTTCACTGGCTTTACCGGTTGAAATGCTCCGCGAAAAGTTCAAGCGCAAATAAGCCGAGTGCTTAGCCTCTAGGCCGTCGCCCGAGGTAGTGCCCCGAATCCGACGCCCAATAAATGGCATTACGTGGGCTTGAATCCAAACCAGGGAACCCCAAAAACCGGTATCTGGCCTAGCCATCTCGGTTTTGTGCAGTTCGTCGAAGCCGTGGTCTAACGACAATAACTTTGCAGCCCGATTCGCCACGCGAATGTGCCCGTGACCCGAGAAGTGCACTCTGTCCGCGCACCAAAACTCAAGGTGAGCAAATTCATCCATGTCATAAACATTCAAAACCGGAACCTCGTGTTCGGCGGCAACCGAGTTGATCAACTCTGTCATCGCCCGAGCTCGATGTGAGAGAGGTCGAAAAACCCGAAGATGAATCGGGTTCACGGTGTTGGCTACAACCACGTGGCAGCCTTGGGCCAATAGGCGCTCAATCGCACCGCGAAGCAGGGCACGCAGGGCCGGGTGGTGTTTTTTGCTGCGCATAAAGTCATTGGCGCCAGCCATGATTGTCACCAGGTCGGGCTTGAGCGCAAGGGCATCTTCAAGTTGAGCGGTCAAAATCTGCAGCATGTTCGTGCCGCGAAGCGCAAGGTTGGCAAAGTCAAAGTTTTCGCCAGCCTCATGAGCTGTTCGACCCAAAAGTTCGGCCAACCGGTCAGCCCAACCACTGCCAAATCGGCTCACCTCAAAGTCAAAATCTCCGAGGCCCTCAGTCAGCGAATCTCCGATTGCCACATAGCTGCCGTAGAGATATTTAGACATTTGCGTCGCCTAGGCCAGAACTGGCAATCGCTCTAGGTTTCGACCCAAGGCCAACACTTGCCAGTTTGCGGCTCGCCAGTCTCCAACATCAAGGGCGTTGCGACCATCGATAACTAGCCGGTTGGTTACCAACTTGGCAAGCTGAATTGGGTCTGCATCTCGATATTCGCGCCACTCGGTGGCCAGCACCACTAGGTCGGCACCATCCATGGCGTCAAAAAGATTGTCGTTAGTTTCAAGATGTGGATACATGCGGCGAACGTTTTCAAGCGCCTTGGGGTCGTGAATGACCACGTTGGCGCCGGCTGACCAGAATTGTTCGGCCACGGCCATCGCCGGTGAATCGCGCACGTCATCGGTTTCGGGCTTGAATGCCGCACCCAGCATGACCACACGCTTGCCGTTTAGCGAGCCCAGCTCTTCGCGAGCCAGTTCGATAACGCGGGTGCGCCGGCGCAAATTGATCTCTTCAACCTCGCGCAAGAAGCCAACCGCATGCCCCACACCAAGCTCCTCGGCTCTGGCGCTAAATGCACGGATGTCCTTCGGCAGGCAACCTCCGCCAAAGCCGATGCCGGTCTTCAAAAACTTATTTCCGATTCGCTCGTCATAGCCGATGGCTTCGGCTAACTTCACGGCATCGGCCCCGGCGACCTCGGCCACTTCGGCCATCGCGTTGATGAATGAGATTTTGGTAGCTAAAAATGAATTCGCGGCTACCTTCACTAATTCGGCGGTCGGAATGTCGATGGAGACCAGCGGAACACCGAGATCGGTGATTGGCGCATAGAGCAAGCGAAGCATCTTCTCGCTCCAGGAGTCATCTGTGCCGAGCACAATTCGGTCTGGCAGCAAGGTGTCTTGCAGAGCGGTTCCCTCGCGCAAAAACTCTGGGTTCCAGGCAAAGTGCGGCTCAAAATCAACCTTTTGTGCCAGGTGGGCCTTGAGCTCTTTGGCAGTGCCCACCGGAACAGTAGATTTGCCGGCAATCACAGAATCTTCGAGAAGAAACGGAGCCAGGCTATCGAGGGCGGCAAAGAGATAAGAGGTGTCGGCCCCGAGGCCGGTTTTTGATTGCGGAGTGCCAACGCACAGTAGGTGAATGTCTGCCGAACCAGAGTTGGCATCTTGTGTGGTTTGAAAACGAATGTTGCCCTGGGCAAGCACTTCCACGAGAGCTTCATCCAGGCCCGGCTCATAAAACGGAACCCGGCCCGATTCGAGAATGGCTATTTTGGCACTGTCGGAATCAATGCCAATCACTTCGTGACCCAGTTTGGCAAAGGCCACATGCGCCGGCCAAACCTTGCTTAGTTATCTACCTAGCCTCGAAGTGTTAGCCAGCCGGTTGAAATGGTTGCGCTCGGTTCACCCGCGGTTCACTAAAACGGCATTTGACTTAATACCCCCTAGGGGTATCATTTAAATGTGATAGCAGACATCAAAAAACGAGCACTACATCGAACCAAAATCATCGAGGGCCAGATTCGTGGTCTTCAAAAGATGATCGAGGCTGAGGACTACTGCATGGAAATCATCACGCAGTCGCTGGCGATTCAAAAGTCTCTTGGCTCTCTAAACAAGTTGCTGGTTGAGAATCACTTGCTAACGCACGTGTCTCACATGATGACTTCGGGCGAGGCCGAGAAACAGCAGACCGCCATCGATGAAATGCTCAAGATCTTTGAAATCACACAAAACAGACAATCGAAATAAAGGAGCACCAAATGGCAGAAAACACCGGATGCAACTGTGGCTCATCTTGCAACTGTTCGGCTAAGACCGAAGGTTCAAGCTGCAACTGCAATAAGTAGTCACCATAAGCAACTGCCCCTG
>JBEDKW010000119.1:0-6689 GCA_041171945.1 Actinomycetota bacterium | reverse complement strand
CTACTAGACCAATTACTAGGCCAACGGTAAGGGCAAGCAGCCCGCGGTTTAGAGACTTGCCCATCAGGGAGCTCACGGTTGCAAAAGCAGTAATCATAAGTGCGAAGAAGTCTGGTGGGGTCATCTTCAAACCAAGTGCTGCGATGGTTGGCTCTGCAACCGCAAGAATTCCGGTGCCAATTGCGCCAGCAACGAATGAACCGATGGCGGCAGTGGCAAGAGCAGATCCAGCCTTGCCGGCACGAGCCATCTTGTTGCCTTCAATGGCAGTCATAACAGAACCGGATTCACCCGGGGCGTTTAGCAAGATTGACGTGGTGGAACCACCAAACATTGCGCCATAGTAAATGGCACAAAACATGATGATCGCACTCTGTGGCTCAAGGCCAAAGGTGACCGGTAGCAATAGCGAAATCGCTAGCGCTGGCCCAATGCCGGGCAGCACACCAACCAGGGTTCCGAGAAGCGAACCCAAGAGGCCGAAGCCCAAGTTGGTGAGGGTTAGTGAGTTTGCAAACCCATCTAGAAAGTATCCGAAATCCATTACCATTCCTCTTCTACAACAACTTCAGAAGAGCCAAAGTTAAAGTCAAAACCCCAGGGCAGTTCTAACTGCAAGCCCAGGGTGAAACCAAGGTAAACAACGACAGCAACTGCTGCTGCAATCGGTAGCGCAATAAACCATTTGGTCTTTTTGGGGTTCAGTGCAAAAACCACAAGGGTGAAAAGCACGGTGGCGGCAATAATGAAGCCAACAATTGGAACTCCAAGAGCAAAAAAGATTAGGCCAGCCAGCATCATTAGGAATGGCTTGAAGTGCAGCTTCCTGTCGGCCGAACCACCTTCAATGTCTTCAGGTTCGCCTAGGTCACCACGGAAGACGGCAATCAACTGAATGATTGAAAGAGCTACGAGAACCCAACCAATAATGCTTGGAAACGTTCTTGATCCAACAAAGTCCGCCATTTGCAGCTCAGGCAATTGACTGGCGTCCCACAATACAACTACGCCTGAAACAAAGAGGAAGCTGGTAAAAACCAGCTCCCCCTTTGCAGAACGCTTTGGTTCAGTTATCACAAAAGACCGATACTTGCGTAGATCTTGCGAATCTTCGACTCTTCGCCCTTTAGCCAAGTAGTGAACTTGGTTCCCGGCATAAAGTTGCTGAACGCTGACTGTGCTGTTAGGTAGTCCTTGAATGACTTTGACTGAGTAACAATGTCAAGTGCACGGATTACAGTTGCCTTGCCAGCTGCGCTGGTGTTTGGTGGCAACAAGATTCCACGCCAGTTCTCAATCACTACGTTGATTTTCTTGGACACTAGAGTCGGTGCAGCAACGCCCTTGATTGGGGTTGGAGAGGTCACCGCAAGAACCTTTAGAGTTCCGGCCTTCACGTATGGAGCGAAGTCTGCATAACCAGAAACACCGAATGCATACTTGGCATCGCTAAGGAGTGACGCTGGAACCTTACCGTTGTTAGCAACATAGGTTAGGTTGCTGATGTCGATGCCCAATGCATCAAATAGCTGAGCGGTTGCGTAGGTATCAATTCCACCAACGGTTCCACCAACAACAGTCATTGACTTTGGGTCCTTCTTTAGGTCTGCAACTAGCTCTTCAATAGTTGTGTACTTTGAATCGGCCTTAACGGCAATTCCGCTGTACTCAGCCATCATGCGAGCAGCAGGTGTTGCATCAGAAGCTAGGTATCCACTCTTGGCGGTGAAAGCTCCACCAACCTGTGCGAAACCGGTAACTGCTAGCTTGCCAGCCTTGCCAGCTAGATCCTTGTTTAGGTAGGTGAGGCTGATGTTGTATGGGCCAGGCTTGGTAGTCAAGATTGGCTCTCTTCTAGAAAGACCTTCAGCCTTCATTGCGTCTGCAACTGCCTTACCAAAACCACCGAAACCTGAGGTCAGTGAGTTTGGGATCATGATGTCTAGGTTTGAAATTAGAGGGAAGGTCTTGTACTGCCAAACCTTCTTGCCCTTCATGCTGCCAAAGTTTGCGACCTGGCAGGTGAGGCCAGAGCCGTCGGCACCCTTGCCCTTGGCAACTTCGCCAACGGTCTTGCACTCTGAAAGTACAACTGCATTAGCAGCTGACACTGCAGCGGCGTTTGCTGGAACTGCGCTCAACGATGAGGCGGCCAGTGCCAAAACAGCGGCTGCGATTATAAGTTTCTTCACTCTTTAGTCCTCCATGGGATTGCAAATGAGGACTTTCCGGCGGAAAGCCCGCGACGGTGAATTATTTGGGGTTGGCGAAAGTCTTATACGACCAACCCCATAGTTGACCGAAGACTAAGTCTCTTCCGCCGCTCACTTGAGCGACCAACTACCCCGGGCTTGCGCCGTGATGACGATGTAATTGCGAAGGAATACTCCCCTAGTAATGAAAGACATTACTCTCCGACTTAAGGCTGAAAGTCCAGATTAGATAACGGTTTGATAACCGCGGAATAATTTTGCGGAGCGAGTGACCCTTACAAATTTTGGTTTAGCCAAAGATAATGGAGGGTATGAACCCAACCGTTATTCACAATCAAGAACTGCACCGCTATGAGATTTGGCTCGATGGCTCAAAGATTGGCCATGCCGATTATTCTCAGCAGCCGGGCCAGATTCACTTTGTGCACACCGAGGTTCAGCCATCGATGCAGGGCAAGAACTTTGCCGCAATTTTGATGCACGATGCCATCGAAGATGTTCGTGCCGCGGGCAAAGCCAAGATCGTGCCGGTCTGCTCTTATGTAGTTCGATACATGGAGAAACACCCAGAGACCCAAGACCTGCTTCTCAACCCAATCGAAGAAGCTGCGGCCGCTTGCCGCCTACCGAACCCGGCAAAGTTTGCCGAGAAGACCGGCATCCCTTTTAACGCAAAGCCTTAGTCGTTTGGGTTTTGGATTGGGCAGCAGCCTAGTTAAAGCGGGCGTCTAGCCAACCAACCAAGTCTGCTAGCACTTCTTCTTTATTGGTCTCGTTGAAAACTTCGTGACGAGCACCGTGATAAACAATTAGCTCAAGGTCTTGAATGCCCGCGCGCTTGAGCGCATTGAGCAACATCTTGTTGCCCTTCTCGCCACCGATGGCGTCATCGCTGCCGGCCTGCAGCAAGATTGGCAGCTCAGACTTTAGCTTGCGACTTGGCAAACCAAGAATTTGAGCGGCGTTTGCCGCACCAAAAACCTGCATTGCGGTCTCCGGTCGCGGCTCAGCCACTCTGCGCCAGACCCATCGGGGCCGGCAGCTTCAGCGGCCCACTTTTTGTTGAAACCGGCGCTAGGCATGATGCCTGGCACCAAAAGAGTTGAGCCGGTGAGCACCGCGGCGGCATAGTCGGCTGAGTGCGGGTTGAGAATGCGCTGCGCAATCATCGAGCCCCAACTGTGACCGATGAGAATCACCGGCTTGCCCGGGTTTTCGTTGCGGATGAGCCCAGTGAGTTTGTGCACGGCTGCGAAGGTTGCCTTCATGCCGCCTGGGCCTAGGTTGCCCTGCTTTTTGATGGTGCCCTTGGCACGCATGCGCAGACCGGTTTGGCCGTGGCCTCGGTGGTCGTCGGCATAGACGCTGTAGCCAGCGCGGTTTAGCGCTTCGGCAACGTGGTCGTATCGGCGAGCATGCTCACCTAATCCGTGTGCAATTTGCACTATGGCTTTGGGTGAAGTCACCGGCCACTCAAAGAAAGTGACTTCTACGCCTTGAGCGTCTTCAAAGGTTCTAATTAGAGGCAATACAGTCATGTTCAAAGATTAGTGCTGCGTGGCATTTTTAGGGCTTAGTGGCATTGGGGGCTTGCTCCCAGCGCGTTCACAGGTAACTCCCAATAATCAACGCCAGACTGAAACAATGAACACCGAACTCGCCTATGGCACGCATCCCAGTGACCTCAAGCTAGTTCCGCCAACCCAGAGGGTTCGCGTTGGTGATCGCAAGATTTTGAGGCTAAAGCGAGCCCAAGACATCATCGAGGCAATTGCCTGGGCAACCGTGGTTGCGGTCACCGCAATGTTTCTCATCGATGGCGGCATTAAAGAAGTCGTGGATGTGCCGACCGCCCTCAACGCAGTGAGCCGCCTGACCGCTCTAGTGGGCACCGATTTGCTTCTAATTCACATGCTGCTAATTGCCCGTGTGCCCTGGATTGACAAATCCTATGGCCATGACAAAGCCACTGCGGCCCACAAAAAACTTGGCAAGCCGGTGCTCTACATGGTGGTTGCGCACTTCTTAGCCTCACTAATTAGCTTTGCAATGACCCAGGGCAAAGACGTTCTGACCACCCTCTGGTGGCTAATCGCCGATGTCGAAGACATCTCTGGTGGCTAATCACCGATGTCGAAGACATGCTCACGGCAACCCTCGCTTTGACTCTCATGATCTTGGTTGTCGTGACCTCGCTCAACTTTGCGCGCCGCAAAATGAGCTACGAGGCTTGGTTCATCGTTCACCTCTTGTCTTATGTCTCGGTGCTGCTTGCCGTGCCTCACATCTTTACCACCGGCAGTGACATCGCCGGCAAGCCCTTCGCCACTATCTTCTGGGTCTCGCTCTACCTATTCGTGGCTTTCAATATCATTTGGTATCGCGCAGCCTCACCGATGCTTCGCGGCCGACTTCAAAACCTGCGGATCCACCACGTGGTCCCTGAGTCGAGCGACACCACCTCGATTTACGTAACCGGCAAGAACATTGCGAATTTTGGCGCACAATCGGGCCAGTTTTATCTGCTTCGCGTGCTGACCTTGGGCCAGTGGTATCGCTCGCACCCGTTCTCAATTTCGGCTGCCCCAAATGCGCAGTTCGTGCGCTTTACCGTTGGCAACCGCGGTGACGACACCGCTGAACTTCAGACCATCAAACCGGGAACCCGCGTGATGTTGGAAGGCCCCTACGGTGTCTTCACTGAAGACCGTCGTAGCAAAGAAAAGGTGGTTTTGATTGCATCGGGCATCGGCATTCCACCGGTTCGCGCACTTGCCGAATCGATGGCTGCTCGCCCTGGCGACCTAACCATCATCTACCGAGTGCGCAACGAAGATGACGCATCGCTACTCGCCGAGGTTCGCGAAATCGCCAGCCGTCGCGGCTTTACGCTGCATGTTTTGTCGGGTTCCAGAGGTGCCAATGGTTCTTGGATGAACGACGACGGCAGTAATCAGCCAGACCAAGCCAGACTCATTTTGTTGGCGCCGTGGATCTCTGACTCAGACGTATTTCTTTGTGGTCCAGAGACCTGGACATCCTTGGTTCACAAGACCCTGACTCGCACCGGAACCCCGGAAGACCAAATTCACTCTGAGGAGTATGCCTGGTGAGAACTCAAACCCGTTCCCTAATAGCCGTTGCCACTTTGGGTGTGCTGGCGGCTAGCTATCAGCTGGGCACAGCTGCCGAGACTGGCCTGCTGGTTGGGGCTCCGGTTGCCCCCATCGACACAACTGGTTCAGCGACTCCTTCGGCTACACCTTCAGACACCGCTGGTTCGGCTACTCCGAAAACCGTTTCAACTCCGGTTAGTTCGCCGGCTGCAACCAAGGCGCCGGCTGCTGCGCCAACCAAGACTGCTGCACCAACCAAAGCACCAGTGGCCTCTGCCACAACTAAAACGGGCGCAGCCATCGACTATAAATATGGAACTGTGCAACTTGAGGTGACCAAGGCCAGCGGCATAATCACCGATGTGAACGTTTTAGTGGGCTACGGCAGTGGGCCCGAATACAACTCTGTGATCGCTGGTCTAGCCGCCTACGCAATCAATGCAAACGGCAGCAACTTTGGCAATGTCTCGCGCGCCACTTTCTCTACAAACGCATTCAAACAAGCATTGGATTCAGCTCTTGCGAAGTTTTAACCAGTTAACTCCGGCCGCCAAACCCACCAATAAAAAGTGGATTGGTGGAATCGCCGCACTATCGGTGGTCAGCATCGCTGGCGGTTTTGGAGTGAATGCCTGGCTGAACCCGAGCACTGGAGTTGCCGGTGTTTCGGGTGACGTAGTTGCACCGCAAACCGTGACCGGAGATTCAATCGATTATCGCTATGGCTCGATTCAGCTTGAGGTCACCGCAACCGCAGGCAAAATTGACTCAATCAAAGAAGTGCGCGCAACTGCCAGCCAAGGATACGAAGCGGCCTTCCCGTTGCTTAACGAGGCTGCCCTTGCAGCCCAGAGCACCGATTTTGCCAACCTCTCTGGCGCCACCTACTCATCCGAGGCTTATAAAGAAGCCCTAGCCAACACGCTATCTAAGCTGAAATAATGACCGCCTTTGATCACGCCGAGCAGTGCATGGGCACGGTGTTTAGGTTTGCCGGGCGCACCGAACTTGGCGAAGTTGAGACCGGTGTTTACATCGAGCAGGCCTGTGCAATTTTGCACGAAGCCGACCGAACTTTTAGCCTCTACAAGCCAGAGTCACCGCTTAGCCAATTGAGCCGAGGCGAAATCTCAGTGGCTAAATGCCCGCCGGTGGTTAGTGACATCTGGGATGACTGCGAAATTTGGGAGAAAGCCACCGACGGTTGGTTTAGCCCCTTCACACCGCAACATACTTTTGACCCATCCGGAATCGTGAAGACCTGGGCGGCAAAGCGCGCTGCCGAACATTTGCTTGACCGCGGCATCACCGATTTCACCCTCAATGCCGGTGGCGATGTTTGGTTGTCAGATGACTTGAG
>JBEDKW010000118.1:0-3254 GCA_041171945.1 Actinomycetota bacterium | reverse complement strand
GTACGCAATGCCATCTTGCAACTTCGCGGCGTCAACACCTACCAAGATTTTGTGGAGCGACACCGCAAGGCCATGGAAAGCGGCGACTGAAAAAGCACAAGCAGAAACCCTGCCAGCGACTCAAGTATCAAGAATTAAGACGTGTTGACAGCGTCCGATGCGGACACGCCGTCTTTGTGCAATTGGCGTAGATAGACAGTGAATGGTCGGCAATCGTGAAACCCTTGGTCTGCGCCACATCGTTTTGCCGCTTTTCAATCTCGGCATCGTAAAACTCTTCCACCTTGCCGCAATCCAGACACACCAGATGGTCATGGTGCTGCCCCTCATTGATCTCGTAAACGGCCTTACCCGACTCAAAGTTGCTACGATTCAGCAAGCCGGCTTGTTCAAACTGGGCCAACACCCGGTAGACCGTGGCCAGGCCAATGGTTGAACCGTGGTTGCGAAGCACCTGGTGCAACTGCTGAGCACTGACAAAGCCGATGGCCTCACTGAGCGCGTGCTTCACGGCGTCTTTCTGCCAGGTGTTGCGTTTGCCGGCCTCAGCCGGCCTGGCGGCCTGACTTGTCGCGCTAGCGACTTCGATTTTTTCGCTCAATTGCGCACCCTTTCAATCACACGGGCCACCACATAGATCAGAAAAGAAATTGAAGTCACGTATGGGCTGATCGGCAATCCAGCGCCGAGCGCCAGCAAAATGCCGCCGAGCACCGAAACCAGAGCAAAGAGCACCGAGAGCGCCGGAGCCAAAATCGGTGAGGCGGTTAGGCGAAGAGCGGCGGCAGCCGGCGTAACCAGCAGGCTGAGCACCAACAGGGCACCAACCACCTGAACGCTGGCGGCAACCGACAGACCGAGCAGCAACATGAAGACTATAGATAGAGCGCGAGTTGGCACGCCTCGAGCCGCAGCAACCTCGGGGTCGAGGCTGGCAAAATTCAGTGGTCGCCAAACCACAGCCAAAATCACGAGTACGCTCACACAGATAACGGTGAGCCAGGCTAGCTGAGGGTCATCCACGGCAACGATCTGCCCGGTAAGTAAGCCAAACTTATTGGCCGCACGGCCTTCATATAGGGCCAGTGCCAAAATGCCCAGACCGAGCCCGGCCGGCATCAACACCGCAACGATCGAGTTGCGCTCTTTAGCCTTGGCGCCTAGCGCCCCGATGATGAAGGCGGCG
Organism: Actinomycetota bacterium; assembly: GCA_041171945.1. GTDB lineage: Bacteria > Actinomycetota > Actinomycetes > Actinomycetales > Microbacteriaceae > Rhodoluna. The sequence goes on along the minus strand of JBEDKW010000118.1, from coordinate 2,068 downwards.
GCAATCGAACCTAGCACCGAGCCCAGCACCACGTTCACGCCGGCAAGTAGCGCAAAGGCTGCTCCGGCAAAACTCAGTTCGCTGATGCCGTGCACGGCAAATGACATATCGCGGTTCATCACAAAGATGCCGATTAGGCCGCCAACCAAAGCCAGCAGCGCACCAGCAATTAGCGAGTTAGCCACCAACGGAATCAGCTGGTCGTAATTAGTGAAGTCGAACAAGACCATTAGTTCCACACCTCATCCGGGTGGTGATCGTGATCTTGGGTGCCAACCACAACGATGCGGCCCTGGTTGCGAAGCACATCAACCGGGGTGCCATAGAGCTCGCTGAGCACGGCACTGGTGAGAACTTCATCGGGGGTGCCGATTCGAAACTGGCCATTGGCCAAATAGAGCACGCGGTCGACCATCGAGAGAATCGGGTTAACATCGTGGGTCACGAAGATCACGGCGGCGTCGTGCTCGCGACGTTCGCGGTCGAGCAGGTCGGCGATGACTTTTTGCTGCTGCAGGTCGAGGGCGCTAAGCGGCTCGTCGGCCAAAATCAAATCTGGTTCACCAATCACGGCCTGACCCACGCGCAGGCGTTGAAGCTCGCCGCCCGAGAGCTCACCAATTGGCTTCTTGGCAAGTTCGAAGCCATCGATGCAACCAAGGATGTGCTCGATGCGGGCCTTGCTCTTGCGGCTTGCGAGCGAGACTCCGAAACGGTGGCCGTCGAGGCCCATGCGCAAAACATCGCGGGCGCGAAGCGGTGTGCCGGCATCTAAAACGCGATGCTGAGGGATGTAGCCGACTAGGCGTGAGCCGCGACCAACCGGCTTGCCCTCGATTTTGATGGTGCCTTCGGTGAGTTCGAGTTGACCCAAAATCGCCTTCAACAGCGATGTCTTGCCCGAGCCGTTGGCTCCGATGATGGCAATCACTTCACGCGGTTGAATCTCTAGGTTCAGGTTTTTCCAGAGGGTGCGTGAACCAAACGCCAGCGAGGCGTTTTTGATTTCGAGCACGGGTTTGGTCATTAGGTTCCTGGGTTGAGTGTCTTTAGGTTAGCGGTCATCCACTGGATGTAGGTGGTGCCCTCAGGTAAAACCTCAGTCAGCACCACCGCGCGAACCTCGGAATCTCTGGCGGCGTCGATGATCTGCTGAGTTTGGCTGTTTTCGGTTTGCAGGTTAATCACGAGGTATTTCACCTGACCCGAGTTGATTAGGTCAAGCGAATCTTGCATTGCTAAAGGTGAGACGTCGGTTTCGTTTTCAATTGCGTCACTAAAGTCGGCTGGCGTCAGGTCTTTGAAGCCGAGGTCGGCTAGCAGCCAGAGCGCGAGTGGCTCGGTTGAGAAGTAGGTGTAGCCATTGGTGATGGTTTTAAGGTCTTGCACTTCAAGGGTTAAAGCGGCGATTTTTTCGCCGAATGCCACTGCGTTTTGCCCATAGACACTCGCGTTTTCGGCATCGGCCTTGGCTAACTCAACGCCAATTGCGGCGGCAACCTGCGAGACAGCAGCCATTGAATACCAAACGTGCTCGTTCACTGTCCAGTCGACAGCGGTCTCTGAGTTGGTGGCATAGATGATGTTCTCGTTGCCGGCAGCCTTTGCCAAGGTGTCGATGAAATCGTCGTAGCCGCCACCGTTTGCAACGATGAGGTCTGCATTCTTGACGGCCAGCTGGTCTCTGGCGGTTGCCTCATACGAGCGCGGGTCTTTGCTGGCGTTGTCGATGATGCTGGTGACCTCAACTAGGTCGCCACCAACCTGCTCGGCGATGTCACCCCAAACGTTGGTTGAGGCAACAATCTGAAGCTTGCCGTCGGTGTTTGTTGGCTGGGGTTCAGCTGACGCGCAGCCGGCGAGAGCAATTAGCGAAGCTAGTGCGAGTGCGAGAACCTTCGATTTCTTCATGACCCCACTCTAAGCCTTATTGATAATGATTGTCAATACGCTTAGAGCGGGGCAACGAAGGACTTATTTTGAGCCTCTAGTTCACTAACACCGATGAAGACCGGTCGAAGGTGACCGACACAAACGGCTTCGCGCTAGCGTTGCTCAACGTTTTGAC
>JBEDKW010000117.1:0-6260 GCA_041171945.1 Actinomycetota bacterium | reverse complement strand
GTTAGAGAGAGTGTTCATTGTGATCTGTTCCTTTCAAAAATATATATTTTTTGGAACAGCCCCCGAAAGTTTTTGGATAGCGCATTTCAACGTTGAAGGACTGTGCTCTCAGTAAACTCTCAAGAATCGGGAACAGCGTTGTGTGTCGCATAAAGAAATCATGTCGTTTTTGTAGGCAACCTACAAGAAGCTAATTTTTTAGAGGATTTAGCGGGCCGATTTCTAGAATGGCGTCTTAAGAAAGAGCAATCAAATCAGCGTAGCCATCGTTCCAATGGTCCTCGACTCCGTCTGGCAAAATCAGCACCCGCTCTGGGTTCAGAGCGAGAACGGCCCCAACATCGTGAGATACCAGAACCACTGCTCCGGTGAAGGTGCTCAAGGCCCGCAGAATTTCTTCGCGGCTTGCTGGGTCGAGGTTGTTAGTTGGCTCATCGAGTAGAAGAACATTGGCCGAAGAAACCACCAGAGAAGCCAAAGCCAATCGAGTCTTTTCGCCACCGCTGAGAACGCCAGCTGGCTTATTGACGTCATCGCCAGAGAACAGGAATGAACCCAAAACCTTGCGGGCATCGGTGTCGGCTAGTTGAGGCGCCGAACGCTGCATGTTTTCTAGAACTGTCTTAGATACGTCGAGGGTCTCGTGCTCTTGAGCGAAGTAGCCAATCTTGAGGCCGTGACCTGGCTCAATTTGGCCGGTGTCTGGTTTATCTAGGCCGGCGAGCATGCGAAGCATGGTTGTTTTTCCGGCACCGTTTAGGCCGATGATGACAACCTTCGAGCCCTTGTCGATGGCCAGATCAACCGCGGTGAAAATTTCTAGCGAACCGTAGCTCTTGCTTAGGTTGCTGGCCATGAGTGGAGTGCGGCCACATGGCGCAGGATCAGGGAACTTGATTTTGGCAACGCGGTCGTTTTCGCGAACATCTTCTAGGCTGCTCAACAATTTCTCAGCGCGACGAACCATCTGATGCGCGGCTGTTGCCTTGCTAGCCATGGCACCGAACTTGGCCGCCTGTAACTGAAGCGTGTTTGCCTTCTTCTCGGCGATGGAGCGGTCTTTCTTGCGACGTTCCTCATCGGTCTCACGCTGCTTCTGGTAGGCCTTCCAGCCCATGTTATAAACATCGATGACGGTTCGCATCGGTAGAAGACCCGGTTCACGGTCTCTTCCACGAGTTCAACATCGTGGCTGATCACAATCAGACCACCCTGATAGCTCTTCAAGAAATCGCGAAGCCAAACAACGGAGTCAGCATCGAGGTGGTTAGTCGGTTCATCGAGAATCATGGTCTCAGCTGCAGAGAACAAGATACGAGCTAGTTCAATGCGACGACGCTGACCACCGGAAAGGGTCTTTAGTTGCTGATCAAGGATGTGGTCCTTGAGCCCAAGGTTGCTAGCAATGGCAGCCGCTTCTGCTTCGGCCGCGTATCCCCCGCCGGTTTGAAATTGTTCTTCAAGTCTTGAGTATTTCGTCATAGCCGCTTCGTAGACCTTTTGGTCTACGCTGCCCATGTCCAGGGTTGCCTTCTCCATGCCGGCAAGAAGGTCACCGAGACCGCGTGCGTTGAGAATTCGGGTGCGGGCTAACTCTTCTGGGTCGCCGGTACGAGGATCTTGAGGGAGGTAGCCAATTTCGCCGCCGCGATCAACTTTGCCCTGAGACGGTTGACCATCGCCAGCCAGAATCTTGGTGAGGGTAGTCTTGCCGGCACCGTTTCTTCCGACGAGCCCAACTTTGTCACCCTTGTCTACGCGGAAGTTGACATCTGACATGAGTACACGCGCACCAATGCGAATCTCGAGGTCGCGAACGCTAATCATTCAATGTCTCCAAAAAAAGGGGGGTAAATGTGTCGCTATTAGAAGGCGACCCACAAAAGACCTAGTCTACAATCGACTCAAGCTATTTGAACCGACATAGATTAATTGGAGATTAAATGTCCCTGCAACTCACTGCTCGAATCACACTGATCGACCGAATTATTCCTCGAAGCAAAGTTGCTGACATTGCCTTAGTAGCCGGAGGTGCGGGTCTAACCGCTCTTGCCGCTCAGATTGTTATTCCGGCCAGCCCGGTTCCATTCACCTTCCAGACTCTTGCCGTTCTGCTGGTTGGAGCAACCCTAGGTTCAGCCCGCGGAGCCCTTTCGATGGTTCTTTATGCAGCTCTTGGCATTATCGGTCTTCCAGTATTCGCCCCATTGGCTGACGGATCTCACGCAGTGGGCATCACCGCCGTTCTAGGCGCAACCTTTGGTTTTGTGCTCGGATTCATCGCAGCAGCTGCTGTGATTGGCTACCTTGCTGAGCGCAACTGGAGCTCAAATGCACTCAAGATGGCTGCCAGCTACGTGATTGGCTCCATCGTGACCTACGCATTCGGTATTCCGGTGCTTGCCGCCGTTGCAGCCGAAGGCGACCTAGCTAAAGCAGCATCTTGGATGGCACCGTACCTAGTGTGGGACGCCGTCAAGGCTGTTGCCGCCGGCGCACTCTTGCCATTGGCCTGGAAAGCTGTCTCAAAAATCAAGGGCTAATCTTTCACCCAGAACTTGAAAAAACCTCCCGAGTGATCTCGGGAGGTTTTTTCTTGTTTAACGAGTATTAAATCGAGAAACCGATAGCACGCATCTGCTCGCGTCCGTCTTCGGTGATCTTCTCTGGACCCCAAGGTGGCATCCAAACCCAGTTGATTCGGAATGCCTCAACAACGCCATCCAAGGCCTCACCGGTTTGCTCTTCAAGAACATCGGTCAGCGGGCAGCCAGCCGAAGTTAGTGTCATGTTGATTAGCAAGTTGCCGTCTTCAGACTTCTGAAGCCCGTAGATCAGGCCAAGGTCGACAATGTTGACGCCGATTTCTGGGTCGATAACATCTTTCAGCGCCTCGATGACATTGTCATACGTGGTCGGGTCAAGTTCGGTTGCGGTCAAGATTTAGGCCGGCTAGTTCTGGCCCACCCTGCTCGGCAATCTGGCCGGCAACGAAAACGTGAACGAAATCTGGCTTGATGTACTTCAAGATGCGGGTGTAGTGAGTGATTAGTAGCAAACCAAAGTCATTGGCTTCCTTGGCGCGGTTCACGCCCTCTGACACAATCTTCAGTGCGTCCACGTCGAGACCTGAGTCGGTTTCGTCGAGGATAGCGAAGCGCGGCTTTAGAAGTTCAAGCTGAAGAATTTCGTGACGCTTCTTTTCGCCGCCCGAGAAACCCTCGTTGACGTTGCGCTCGGTGAAGGTTGAGTCCATTTTCAGAGACTCCATTGCTCCGCGAACGTCCTTGATCCAGGTGCGTAGCGCTGGGGCTTCTCCCGAGATTGCGGTCTTAGCGGTTCTCAAGAAGTTAGAGACCGAAACACCTGGAATCTCTACCGGATACTGCATGGCCAAAAATAGACCCGCGCGAGCACGCTCATCCACGCTCATCTCGAGAACGTCTTCGCCGTCAAGAAGAATTTCACCCTCGGTTACTGTGTATTTTGGGTGCCCCGCGATTGTGTAGGCGAGAGTCGACTTGCCAGAACCGTTAGGGCCCATGATGGCGTGTGACTCACCACTGCGAATGGTCAGGTCGACACCCTTGAGAATCTCGATGGTGCCCTGATCGGTGTCAACGGTAACGTGCAGGTTCTTAATTTGAAGAATGGCCATTTTCTCGTCTTTTCTTTGTCTAAAGTATGGGTTTTATTCGGCGTCTATTTCGAGGTAGATGTCATCGTTTTCGATGATTACCTCGTAGACAGGAACTGGCTCGAAAGCCGGCAGGGTGAGTGCTGCGCCGGTTTCAAGCGAAAACTTGGCTCCGTGAGCCCAGCATTCGATGGTCTCGTTGTCGACAAAGCCCTCACTGAGTGAGATTTCGCCGTGTGAGCAGGTGTCGCTGATGGCTTTGATTTCTCCGGCTTTGGTGCGAACCACAGCAATCGCTAGATCGCCTACCTTCACACGGATGGCCTTGCCAAGCTTGATGTCCTCTACTGCGCAGATGCGAATCGCCATTATGAAGCGTTCCTTTCTAGTTCGGCTTCAATCGAGGCGGTTAGGCGGGCTTCGATTTCTGGGTTTCCAATTTTCTGGATGATCTCATTGAGGAAACCTCGAACCACAAGGCGTCTTGCCTCAGACTCGGTGATGCCGCGAGCCTGTAAGTAGAACAATTGCTCGTCGTCGAAGCGGCCGCTGGCGCTGGCATGGCCGGCACCGGCAATCTGTCCGGTCTCAATTTCGAGGTTCGGAACCGAGTCGGCTCTGGCTCCATCGGTTAGAAGAAGGTTGCGGTTCAACTCGTAGGTGTCGGTTCCTTCGGCAGCTTGGCGAATTAGAACGTCGCCAACCCAAACTGTGTGAGCTTTATCGCCTTGTAGCGCGCCCTTATAGGTCACTCGTGACTTGCAGTTTGGAACTGCGTGGTCGACATACAGACGGTTCTCAAGGTGCTGACCCGAGTCGGCAAAGTACATTCCCAGAAGTTCAACGTCTCCACCCGGCGCAGCAAATGCGGCAGATGTCGAAACTCGAACGGTCTCTCCCCCGAGGCTGACAACTAGGTGGCGAAGTTTTGAGTTTCGACCAAGTTTGGTGAACTGAGAAGAAGCGTGAACGCTCTTGTCGTTCCAGTCTTGAATCGAAATCACGGTGAGGTTTGCCTCGTCGCCGACAATCACTTCGATGTTTTCGCTCAGGATGGCGTCGCCGCGGTGGTCGATGATTACGGCGCCTTTGGCAAACGGCTTCGCCTCAACAATGATGTGCAGAGCACTTGGCTCCATCGACTCAGAGTTGATTCCGATCAGCACTTCGCAGTCGTCGTTTGAGTCGCCCGGAAGAGTAACCAGATAGGCCTGCGCAGCGGAACCCCAAGCGGCAGCGCTAGGGCGCTCCTCAGGAATTCCGGCTGCACCAAACGAAGGGTGCTCAGGGCCAACCCAGGCAGTGGTGACTCCGTCTGGGTGCTTGATTGAGATGTCGCCGGCGTATTCATCTAGAACGTCAGCGTCAAGACCGCGAAGCTTGTCGGCGGTTAGGTAGCGCCACTGCTCTTCACGGGCTGTGATAGCCGGAAAATCAGCGACGTTTGTCGAACGGTGTCGTTCATAGCGAGCCTGAAGTGGAACGTCCGCGCCATGGCTGTGCTCTGCCATTCCGTGCTGGGCGGGAACGGTTGATGTTGATGTTGTCACTAGCCGACAGAACCTTCCATTTGCATTTCAATGAGCTTGTTGAGCTCGAGTGCGTATTCCATCGGAAGCTCTTTTGCGATTGGTTCAATGAAGCCGCGAACAATCATTGCCATTGCTTCGTCTTCTGCCATGCCACGTGACTGAAGGTAAAACAGCTGCTCTTCGCTAACGCGGGAAACGGTAGCTTCATGGCCCATCGAGACATCGTCTTCGCGAACATCGACGACTGGATAAGTGTCCGATCTTGAGATGGTGTCAACTAGCAGCGCATCACAGCGAACAGTGTTTGCCGAGTGGTGAGCGCCAGGCATGACCTTGATTTCGCCGCGGTACGAGGTTCGACCGCCGCCTCGAGCAATTGACTTGGAAATGATGGATGAGCTGGTGTGAGGCGCAAGGTGAATCATCTTGGCTCCGGCGTCTTGGTGCTGGCCCTCGCCCGCAAAAGCGACCGAAAGGGTTTCGCCACGTGCATATTCTCCGGCAAGGATGACGGCCGGGTACTTCATGGTGACCTTTGAGCCGATGTTTCCGTCGATCCACTCCATGGTTGCACCCTCGTGAGCAATGGCTCGCTTAGTAACCAGGTTGTAGACGTTGTTTGACCAGTTCTGGATGGTTGTGTAGCGAACGCGAGCGTTCTTCTTCACGATGATCTCTACCACTGCAGAGTGAAGTGAATCTGAGTTGTAAATTGGCGCGGTGCAACCCTCGATGTAGTGCACGTAAGAGCCCTCATCGGCGATGATCAGTGTTCTTTCGAACTGACCCATGTTCTCAGTGTTGATTCTGAAGTAGGCCTGCAGTGGAATCTCTACGTGCACGCCCTTTGGAACGTAGACGAAAGAGCCACCGGACCAGACAGCGGTGTTTAGCGCGGCAAATTTGTTGTCTCCGGCGGGGATTACGCTGCCGAAATACTCTTTGAAAATCTCTGGGTGCTCTTTTAGAGCGGTATCTGTGTCGAGGAAGATGACTCCCTGGCGCTCAAGGTCTTCGTTGATCTGGTGGTAGACCACTTCAGATTCGTATTGAGCGGCGACACCTGAGACTAGGCGGCTGCGCTCAGCCTC
>JBEDKW010000116.1:0-3332 GCA_041171945.1 Actinomycetota bacterium | reverse complement strand
ACAACGCACTGGCGCGTATGGAGCACGTAGGCATCGCAATAGACGTTCCAAAGTTAGAGGCACTCTTCGAGCGGCTCTCGGCTGAAGTGGCTGAAATTGCGAAAGCGGCCTACGCGATCATTGGACGAGAAATCAATCTCGCCTCACCGAAGCAGCTTCAGACCATCTTGTTTGACGAGCTCGGCATGACTGGAACTAAGCAACTTAAAACGGGCTTCTCGACTAATGCAGCGGCTTTGAATGAGCTATTTGAACAGACTCAGCACCCATTCCTCGAGCGATTGCTTGAGCACCGCGAAGTCACCAAGATTCGTCAAATAGTCGAGACCATGTTGAAGGCGGTCGGCTCCGATGGCCGCATTCACACTAACTACGTCCAGACCGGAACCTCCACTGGAAGACTTTCATCGGAGAGCCCAAACCTCCAGAACATTCCAATCAAGAGTGAACGCGGTAGAGAGATTCGCGATGCCTTCATTGTTGGCGAGGGATACGAAACCCTGCTAACCGCCGACTACTCACAAATTGAAATGCGCATCATGGCGCACCTCTCTGAGGACGAAGGCATCATCGAAGCGTTTAAATCTGGTGAAGACCTGCACCGTTTTGTTGGTGCGAGAATTTTCGGCGTCAAGCCAGAAGAAGTCACAGCACCGATGCGTGCGACGGTCAAAGCGATGAGCTACGGCCTGGTTTATGGTTTGAGCGAGTATGGGCTTGCGAAGCAACTTCGAATCTCAAACGCCGAGGCAAAACAATTGATGGCTGATTACTTCTCAAGGTTTGGGGGAGTGCGTCGCTATCTGGCATCGGTGGTGGACACCGCCAAGATGCTCGGCTACACAGCCACCACCTTCGGTAGGCGTCGCCCATTCGATGACCTCAACAGCAAGATTTTTCAGTTGAGAGAGAATGCGAGACGAGCCGCATTGAACGCACCGATTCAAGGCACCGCTGCTGACATCATGAAGCTGGCGATGACCGAGATAGATCGCGAAATGATTGAAGCAGGGCTCAAGAGTCGAATGCTGCTGCAGGTTCACGATGAATTAGTGTTCGAGGTTGCCAAGGGAGAGTTGGAGCAACTCAAGAAGATCGTGGTCGACAAGATGGAAACCGTGGTCGAACTCTCGGTGCCACTCGAAGTTCAGCTGGGTCTTGGTCGAAGCTGGGATGAAGCGGGCCACTGATGATTCGAGAAACCGTGTCAATCAGCACCGCCGATGGCCTGCACGCGAGACCAGCAGCCGAATTTGTGCGCGCGGTACAACTCTCCGAGCACCGCGTAATGATCTCAAAGGGCGGTGGCCCAATGGTTCGGGCCGATAGCATTTTGGCAATTTTGGGGCTTGGTCTAAAACAAGGCGAAAAGATGGTTGTCGAGGTAGTTGGCCCAGATGAAAAAACCTTGCTGCAGAGCCTAAAAAGCATCGTAAACCCCAAGTAACTTCGGCTAGACTTGAAGGGCGTGTTTTTTGCACGCGAAACATCCGATGTTGCAGTCGGGCCCAAGAAAAATTCTTGAAGTTTGCTGCGACCTGAGTAAGTCCCGTTAAGAGTAAATAAACCAATGACCACCAACCCAACAAAGCAGATTGCCGTCAATGACATTGGCTCTGCAGAAGACTTCCTTGCAGCAGTAGAAGCAACCCTGAAGTTCTTCAACGATGGTGACCTTATCGAAGGCATCGTAGTAAAAATCGACCGCGACGAAGTTCTACTAGACGTTGGTTACAAGACCGAAGGTGTAATCCCTTCTCGTGAGCTTTCAATTCGCCACGACGCAGACCCATCAGAGATCGTCAGCGTTGGCGACACCGTAGAGGCACTTGTTCTTCAGAAAGAAGACAAAGAAGGCCGCCTAATCCTTTCCAAGAAGCGCGCCCAGTACGAGCGTGCATGGGGCGATGTTGAGAAGGTTAAAGAAGCAGACGGCACCGTTACCGGTGTTGTTATCGAAGTTGTTAAGGGTGGTCTGATCGTAGACATCGGCCTACGCGGCTTCCTTCCTGCATCTCTAATCGAACTCCGTCGTGTTCGCGACCTAGGCCCATACTTGGGTCAGAAGGTTGAAGCCAAGATTCTTGAGCTAGACAAAAACCGCAACAACGTAGTTCTTTCACGTCGTGCACTGCTCGAAGAGAGCCAGTCAGCAAGCCGCAGCACCTTCCTAGCAGACCTAGCCAAGGGCCAGATCCGCACCGGTGTTGTTTCATCTATCGTCAACTTCGGTGCGTTCATCGACCTTGGTGGCGTAGACGGTCTTGTGCACGTATCTGAGCTTTCATGGAAGCACATTGAGCACGCTTCTGAGGTTGTTGAAATCGGCCAGGAAGTAACCGTTGAGGTTCTCGAAGTTGACCAAGAGCGCGAGCGTGTTTCACTCTCACTCAAGGCAACTCAAGAAGACCCATGGCAGGTATTCGCACGCACCCACGCAATCGGTCAGTTCGCACCGGGCAAGGTCACCAAGTTGGTTCCTTTCGGTGCATTCGTGCGCGTTGCCGATGGCATCGAGGGTCTAGTTCACATCTCAGAGCTATCTTCAAAGCACATCGAACTAGCCGAGCAGGTAGTTGCGGTCAACCAAGACGTATTCGTCAAGGTAATCGACATCGACCTAGACCGTCGCCGCATCTCGCTATCTCTAAAGCAGGCTAATGAAGAGGTAGACCCAGAGGGCACCGACTTCAACCCGGCTCTATACGGAATGGCTGCTGACTACGACGAGACCGGTACCTACAAGTACCCAGAAGGTTTCGACTCAGCAACCAGCGAGTGGAAGCCTGGCTTCGAGGAAGCTCGTGCCAAGTGGGAGAAGGAATACGCCGAGGCTCACGCCCGTTGGGAAGAGCACAAGAAGCAGGTCAAGGCCGCTAACGAAGCAGCTGCGAAGCTTCCTGAGGCTTCAGAGGCTCCGGCCGCTGCGTCTTCATCATCAAGCTACTCAAGCGAGTCGGCCGAAGCAGGCACACTAGCCAGCGACGAGTCACTTGCTGCCCTTCGCGACAAGTTGAAGAGCGCCGAGTAATAATCAACTCATCGAAGAAAGGTCGCACACAATGTGCGGCCTTTCTTTGTTTAAGTTCACACCCAGCAGATTTAGGCTAGAGACATGTATTTAGTTGGCCTCACCGGAGGAATCGCTGCAGGCAAGTCGACTGTTGCCAGGCGCTGGGCCGAGTATGGCGCCGTAGAAATTGACGCCGATCAACTTGCCAGAGATGTCATTGCGCCCGGCACCAGCGGCGCTGCAGAGCTGCGTCAGGTCTTTGGAGACGAGTTCTTCAATGAGGATGGCTCGCTGAATCGAGCGGCCCTCGGAGCTGAAG
>JBEDKW010000115.1:0-3397 GCA_041171945.1 Actinomycetota bacterium | reverse complement strand
GGCGATTTCGCCCGTATTGACAGTGAGTATCGGAAGCTCGATGGACCCGGTCTTGAGCATTTCACCGCTCTCACCAATAGGAGCCGAGAAATTAGTCACGTCGTTTATGTGCGCGATGACTAGTGAGGCTGTTTGGGGTTCCACGTGCAAATTTGGCGAAACGGAAAACAGCTGATGAGGCATGGTCATAGGCTCTTCAGTCTCAGCCCAGACCGCTTCGGAGGCTAAAGGGATCGCTGGTGCACTTAGGGCCCCGCTGCGCTCCACCTGACGAAGTTGACGCCGAGTGGCAGTGGTGGCTGGAGAGCCAGAAACGGAGGCCGGAGCGTCGAAGATGACTGGCTCGGCTTGAACAATGCCAGCGCGCTCGGCTTCTCGCAATTCGCGCCGAGATAAAAACTGCCCCTCGCTCACTGAATCCCCCGATAAAGGTCATGCTTAGCGATGTATTGAACTACGCCGTCAGGCACCAAGTACCAAATCGGCATTCCGCTCTCAACGCGCTTTCTAACATCCGTGGATGAAATGGCCAAGGCCGGAATCTCTAGAACAGAAACAGCGCCGGCTGGCGACACTGGCACAGCTAGGTCGTGATTTGGCCTGGTGACCGCAACGAAATGTGCAAGGTCCCAGATTTGATCAATGTCTTTCCAAGAAAGAATCTGAGTGATTGCGTCAGCTCCGGTTATAAAAAACAACTCAGCGTCCGGAAACTGCTTATGCAAATCGCGAAGGGTGTCGATTGTGTAAGTTGGGCCCGCTCGATCAATGTCGATTCGGCTCACCTTGAAGTTTGGGTTCGATGCAGTTGCTACAACACTCATTAGGTAGCGGTGTTCGCCAGCCGAGGTATTGGATTTTTGGTAGGGCTCACCGGTTGGCACAAAAAGAACTTCGTCGAGCTTTAGAGCCGCCGCAACCTCACTGGCTGCAACTAAGTGCCCATTGTGGATGGGATCGAACGTGCCTCCCATCACCCCTAGGCGAAGCTTGCTCATGTGCTCTGGCCAAATAGGTCGCGTTGAGCGACTAGTGGCTCTGTGACCCAGATGACTTGTGGTCGTGGCGGTTTGCTACGTCTCGGTATGACCAGGTGATTGCACCCAAAAGCACAAAGACACCGATGGCAATAACACCAAAAATAACCGATGGGAAAGGAAGCACTACGCCACCCTCGTGAACACCTTCGGAAGCGTGGATAAGAATTGAATTCATTTTTCTCCTAATGACTTTTACAGAATAACTCAGAAACGGTTTTGCTAAGCCCTAACTTGGCCCGAGCCTCGAACCAACCACTTAGTGCTGGTCAGTTCTTGAAGACCCATAGGGCCTCTGGCGTGGAGCTTTTGGGTTGAGATGCCAACCTCGGCACCAAAGCCAAACTCGCCGCCATCGGTGAATCTGGTGGAGGCGTTTACCATCACAGTTGAAGCATCTACCTCTGCCAAGAAGCGCTCGGCGTTAGCCGCACTTTCGGTGATGATTGACTCGGTGTGCTTCGTTGAATATTGCGCAATATGCGCCAGGGCCTCGTCAAGGTCAGCGACGACGCGAACGGCCAAATCCAAGTCGTGGTATTCGGCTTTCCAGTCTTCTTCAGTGGCTGGCACAGCGGCAAAAAAGTTTGCCTGGGTAACTTCATCGCCGTGAATTGTCACACCGGATTCAGCAAGAGCGTCGAGCACGGCTGGGAGCACGCGTGCTGCCGCGTTCTGGTGAACCAACAACGTTTCAACCGCGTTGCAAACGCTTGGGCGCTGAACTTTAGCGTTCTTGACAATGTCTACGGCCCAGTCGAGGCGGGCAGTTTCATCGATGAAAATGTGGACCACACCATCGCCGGTTTGAATCACCGGAACCTTTGCCTCTTCGATTACCTGTCGAATCAGACCAGCGCCACCTCGAGGAATCAAGACATCGATGAGGCCAACGGCCTGCATCATTTCGGTTCCGCCATCGCGACCGAATTCATCAACCGTTTGCACCGCGGCTGAATCAAGGCCCGAGATCGCCAGTGCGTCTTGCAGCAACTGAACTAAAACAGCGTTGGTGTTCTCTGCCGCACTGCCACCCCTGAGCACGACCGCGTTGCCGCTCTTGATAGCTAAAGTAGCGATGTCAATGGTGACGTTTGGCCGAGCTTCATAAATCACACCGATGACGCCGAGAGGCACACGAACTTGAGTGAGCTTGAGCCCATTTGGCAAAGACATTCCACGAATAACGTCACCGATTGGATCTGGGAGGCCAACAATCTTTTTAACAGACTCAGCAATCTCCTGGATGCGATCTTGAGTTAGACGGAGGCGATCCTGAAGAGACTCAGTCATGCCGGCTGCAATGCCTGCATCGATGTCTAGTTTGTTGGCAGCAAGAATCTCGGTTGCACGTGCGGGCAACAACTTTGCAATTTCAACTAGAACTGCGTCTTTGTCGTTGGTGTTGGCTTGACCAAGTGCCTTAGAGGCACCCTTGGCAAGGCGAATTTTGTCGATTGCAGTGGCCATGATCTAAGCCTATTGGTCTTCCGTGTCTGAGTTGGTTTCGACTAACTTTTTAGCCTCAAACCAAGTTCCGACCATCGATCCGTCAAGCGCCTCAGAGACAAGATCGGTGCTAGTCAGCAAGACGCTAACGCCCGCTTCGGTGGCAACTCTGGCAGCCCCAACCTTAGTGACTGCTCCCCCGGTGCCAACAGCCGTGCTGCTGCCGCCAATTTCCAAAGACTCTAAATCTTGGTCGAAGTGCACAGTAGAAATTCGTTGAGCGCCTGGTTTTGTTGGAGGCATGTCATAGAGAGCATCGACATCACTAAGCAGAACCAGCGCGTCTGCATTTAGCAAAACGGCGACGAGTGCCGCCAACCTGTCATTGTCACCAAAACGAATCTCCTGGGTGGCAACTGTGTCGTTCTCGTTCACAATCGGCAAGATGCGAAGTTCAAGCAAGCGATCCATGGCCTGCTTGGCGTTTTCGCGGGTGTCATCACCTTCGAGGTCGCCCGAAGTCAAAAGCACTTGACCAGCCAGGATAGAAAATCGCTCGAGGCTCTGCTGATAGCGCGAAATCAAACGGCTTTGGCCAACAGCTGCCAGTGCCTGTGATGTAGGTAGGTCTTCAGGCTTCACTTCTATGCCCAATAACGGCATGCCGGTTGCGATTGCACCCGAAGTCACCAAAACTATTTCGACCCCGCGGACATGAGACTTGGCTAGGGCCGTAACGAGAGCATCAATTTTGCTCTCGTTCGCACCACTAATTGAAGATGATCCAACTTTGACCACCACACGCTTGGCTGTCGCAAGCTCGCTTCTGTCTCGAAGTGCCACTTAGTCTTCCTTTTCGAAGTCCTCTGGTTGCGACCACTTTCCGGCCACACCCTCTTTACGCATTTCTT
>JBEDKW010000114.1:0-3869 GCA_041171945.1 Actinomycetota bacterium | reverse complement strand
CTCTTTGCCGGTTTCATTGTTTTGCACCACAACGGCCAGGTTTAGTGACAGACCTGAGATGTAGGGAAACGGGTGTGCTGGGTCTACGGCGAGTGGAGTTAGTACCGGAAAGATTTGTTTTTGAAAGTAGTCGTGGAGGTCGGCCTTCTCGGTTTCTTCGAGGGCGCTCCAGCGAACGATTCTGATGCCGGCTTCTTTTAGGCGCGGCTTCACATCATCGGGCGTGACGCTCTTGAAGTCGGTGGCCCTCAAGGCTGATTTCGCTCAAGACTTCTTGCGGGGATAGACCCGAGCTTGAGGTAACGGCCAAGCCGGTGGCGATTCGACGCTTCAGGCCGGCAACTCGGACCATAAAAAACTCGTCGAGGTTTGAGGCAAAGATTGCGAGGTAGTTGACTCGCTCTAAGAGAAAGAGGTTTGGGTCTTCGGCCATTTCAAGCACGCGTAGCGGTCAGCCGGAAATTCTGTTCCAAGGTCAGGAACTGTGATGGCCATGGTTTCTTCTGAAGACATGGGTCAATCTTGGCATGTATGGGTTGCCGGCAGGTAAACGATTATTAGTTAGTTGAAACTAGAGCGTCTTCGTTTTCATTGACGTTAAAGCGGTAGCCAACATTTCGAACCGTGCCAATTAGAGACTCAAGGTCGCCAAGTTTTGCCCGCAAACGACGAATGTGCACATCCACTGTGCGGGTGCCGCCGAAGTAGTCGTAGCCCCAAACTTCGCTGAGCAACTGCTCTCTGGTGAAAACGCGTCCGGGGTGCTGGGCCAAGAAGCGCAGCAGTTCAAACTCTTTATAAGTAAGGTCTAGCGGGCGTCCGTGAACCTTGGCTGAATAGCTGGCTTCATCGATGACTACACCCGATGCATGAATTTTGTCGCTCTTGCCCAATGACTGAACTTTAGCCAAAGCAAGTCGTATGCGGGCGTCAACCTCGGCTGGTCCAGAGTGTTCGAGAATAATATCGCTGGCGCCCCAGTCATGGGAGATTGCTGCGAGGCCGCCTTCTGTCACAACCAAAATGTGGGGAGCGGAGGTTCCGGTGGTGACCAATATTTTTGAAAGGGCTTTCGCATTGGCGAGGTCGCGACGGGCATCTAGAAAAATGAGATCGTGGCCGGGGGCGTTGATGAGGCTGGCTGGTTCAGCGAGAATTTGACGCACGTTGTGCCCCAAAAGAGCGAGCGCAGGAAGCACCTCTGAGTCGACAGATGCCGACAAAACCAACAGTTTAGCCATTTCTCTCTCCAAATCGCTGGGTCAAGTCTAACCTTTTGACCTTGTTCGATAAGGCATTATTAAAGGGTGAAGAATCAGTGGATAGAAATCGTGTCGATTTGGGTGGTGGTTGCGTTTCTCACCATCGTCTTGGTGGTGCAGGTGCTGCCGACCGGTCAAGAAGTTGAGGCCACTTTTGGCGCCATCCTGGCTGGCTCTATTGCCACCGTTTCGCTAATTCAATTATTTCGAGCAGAGCCGAAAGGGTTCGTTCGCCGGTTGATTTATGTCGGCGGAGGCAGCTACCTAATTCTGGCAATCGCCACTGCCTATGTTTTGTTGAGAGGTTAGAATCAAATCATGTTGCTAGCACTAGAAATCTTCTTTACCGGCCTACTTGTCTTGGCCTCACTGTCGATCGCCGGGCTTTCAGTCTTGGTTCTTTACAAGCTGTTCAAGGGTCAGAAATAGTTGTTCGTTCTTCCAGAAGGCCTGCCTCTGGAGCTCACCCCCCTAGCCTTTTTAGTCGGTAAATGGGAGGGGACCGGGGTCATTAGCTATAAGCAAAACCCCGATGATGAAACCCGACTCGAGTTCGAGTTCAAGCAGCGCGTGGAATTCGCGCACGATGGCTCAAACTGCCTGACCTACATTTCTTCAGCCGAACTAATCGGAAACCCCGGAAACGCATTGCCGAGTGAAATTGGCTATTGGCGCATTGCCCGACCAGCAGACTCTGCCGACAACGGCCCAGCCTTCATTGTTGGGCAGGGCGAGCCGAGTCTAAAAACACACGAAGACCTTGAGAAATTGCGTAATGCAGAGGGCGGCTTCGACCTTTTTGTCTCGGTTCTCCATCCGGGTGGCGCAGCAGAACTTTATAACGGCAAAGTGAAATCGGCTCGCATCGATTTGGCCTCTGCCAGTGGCATTGCTTTCGAGGGAGCCAATACCTATAGACACTCGACCAGGCTTTTTGGTCTTGTCGAGGGAGCCCTGATGTGGGTTTGGGAAATAGCTTTGGCCGGTGCTGAGTTGAAACCTCATGCATCAGCACGCCTCGAACGAGTGGAGTAACCCTTGAGCACCCCAGAACATTTTGGCAACCCACTAATCGAGCAGCGCAACTTGGCCGAGGGTAAGGCCGTGGTTGATTTGGGGGCTCGGGGCATCATCACAGTGACTGGCGTTGACCGTCTCGATTGGTTGCATTCGTTGCTGAGCCAAAACTTAAAGAATCTAAAACCTGGCCAGAGTGCCGAGGCGCTATTGCTAGACCCCCAAGGGCACATCGAACAAGTTATTCACTTCATCGATGATGGCGAAACCAGCTGGTTGGTAGTCGAGGCCGAGCAAAAAGATGCTCTGCTTGCCTGGCTTAGCAAAATGGTTTTTCGCATGCGCGTAACTATCGCCGACCGCTCGGATGAATTTGCCGTGGTTGGTCACATCGGCGACCCACTTGCCGATGCTGCTGAATCAAATGGAATTGCACTCAGTTGGGTCGATCCATGGCCCGGTGTGGTGACCGGCGGGGTTAGATATTCTCGCGCCTGGCCGGCAAAGTGGGCCTGGACCGAAAACCTAGTGCCAACATCCTTGCTTGAATCGGTGATTGCCAAGCATGAAAAAGCGGGCACCATGTCTTATGACGCATTGCGCATCGCTGCCCACCGACCAAGGCAACTAACCGAGGTTGACATCAAGGCTTTGCCTCATGAATTCGACTGGATGGCCACAGCCGTTCACATGAGCAAGGGTTGTTACCGCGGCCAAGAGACCGTGGCCAAGGTTCATAATCTGGGCCACCCACCGCGCCGACTAACTTTCTTGCACCTCGATGGTTCGGGCCATGACCTGCCCGAAATTGGCGATGAAGTGCTGGTTGCCGGAACCGATAATGCTCGCGGCAAAATAACTGTGGCGGCCCAGCACCACGAGATGGGGCCAATCGCGCTGGCATTGCTGAGCCGTTCGGTTCCCGAGGATGCGCAGCTTGTGGTTCGTGCCAAATTCGGCGAGATTTCTGCAAACCAAGAAGTGATTGTTCCAGCAAGTGCTGGCAAGGCCGCTGATCTGCCTAAGCGAAACCTCCTCATGGGTGGCAAGCACTAGTGAAACTCGCTCCACCAAAGATTTCTTGGAGACTTAGAGACTCAGCCCAGCGCGTTCTAGACTCCTCGCCCGCAATTATTCAGATCGTCATCGCGGCAACCGCGTCTTACGCCTTTGCCTCCTTTGTGTTGGGGCACGAAAACCCACTCTTTGCTCTGACCGTCACCATTACATCTCTCGGTTTCTCCCGAGACGCCCGTCCTCGCAGAATTTTTGACACCGCGGTTGGCATGATCACCGGCATTGCACTCAGCGAAGTCTTGCTGTTGTCAATTGGCCCCGGGCTCTGGCAAATGACGCTGGCGCTTCTTATTTCTTTGGTGGCGGCTCGGTTCATCTCAGGCTCGGCTGCCTTCGCCCTCACGGTCGGCATTCAAGCCATGCTGGTTTACATCATGGCGGCGCCCGATGGCGGCGTTTTCATCCGAAGTCTCGACGGCCTAATCGGTGGCGCCACCGCTTTGATTCTCACCGCACTAATTCCAAGAGACCCCAGAGGCCTTGCCCACAAAGATGCCCACAGGCTCTTTGAAC
>JBEDKW010000113.1:0-3446 GCA_041171945.1 Actinomycetota bacterium | reverse complement strand
AAATTCGAGGCGTTCGTTGTTGGGTATGTTGCCGTTCTCATACGAGTATGAGCGGTGGGTCAGTGCGAGTTCGAGCAGCTGGGGCTCTATCTCAACGCCTAGGCGAATGCTAAGAACGTCGAGGTTCATCGCAAAGACTCAAAAAGTCTTAGGCGTCTAGAACCTTGCGGCCCTTGTATTCCAAGAACAGCGCGTTGCCGGCTGAGTCAGAAACAAGCTTGGCACGGTGAGGCATGCTGTAAACGGTCTTGCCGTTTTCAATGGTCTTGACCAAGGTCACTGCTGCGGCCTTCCACTGGGAACGACGTGAGTGGGTGCGGCTGCGGGACAGTCTTCTCTTTGGTACTGGCATGGTCTTACTCTTCCTTTTTTCGAAGCTCTTCTAGGGCAGTCCAACGCGAATCAATCGCGGCTTCATGCACGTGCTGCGGGTTGTCAGCCAACTTCACACCACAGTCAGGGCACAGACCAAGACAGTCTTTGCTACAAACGGGTTGAAACGGGAGGCTTAGAACTACAGCGTCACGAATAACTTGTTCAAGATCAATTTGCTCGTCTTGCACAACAAAGTCATCCTCGTTGGTTAAAGAATAGGCGAAAAGCTCCTGAAAATCCACCTCAACCGGCAGAGTCAGTGGGTCGAGGCATCTGCTGCACTCTCCATCGGCATCGGTGAACACTTCACCAGTGGCCAAAATACCTTCGTGAACCGACTCCAGGCGAACGTCTAGATCCATTTCGGTGCCTTCGGCAACGCGAACAACGGCCTCGCCAAAAGTCTCTGGAACCACGATGTCTAGCTTGAATTCCCGCATCGCACCGGCCTTGTGCATGATGTCGTGAACTGGGATTTGGTAGGCGGTGCTCATTACTTTGTTGCCTTTCGATTAGCTGCACTTGAGGTTAGCGCACGCGCAACCGACTCAGAAACATACTTTGAAACAGAACCGTTTAAGTCTGCAACTTGTTTCACGAGAGAACTTGAAATTTGACCGTGTTCCGGATTCGCCGGCATGAAAACTGTTTCAACCGATGCTAGATCTCGGTTTACCTGTGCCATCGGCAGTTCATAATCAAGGTCCACGCTTGTTCTAAAGCCCTTGATCAGTGCGCCGGCACCAACCATGCGGCAGTAGTCAACCAGCAGACCGCTGTCTAAAGTGTCGATTGAAATCTTGGCCGGACCCTTTACACCGATTTCATTCAAGCTGGCGCGGATTAGTTCGACACGCTCTGCGCTTGAAAATCTTGGTGCCTTATTTGGGTTGTGAACCACAACGATGTGAAGTTCGGTGAAAATTTTGGCTGCTCGCTCAACAATATCGGCGTGGCCGAGAGTGAACGGGTCAAATGATCCCGGGTAAACAGCAACTGAAGACATTCCTCTAGGTTAGCCCAGCCCAGGCACTCAGAAATAGAGGCAGTTTTAAGACTTCGCCAAATTGGCTTGACGCTCGGCGTCTTGGCGATTCAGTGACTCGGCGAGTGCCAGATGCTTTTCAAAAGTAGGGTCAGCATCGATTACGGCTTCGGCCTCTTTTCGGGCTGCCTGAATGAGTTTTGCATCTTGAATAACTCGCAATAGTCGAAGGCTGGAACGACCACCCGATTGAGTTGCTCCGAGAACATCGCCCTCGCGTCTAAGTTCAAGGTCAATCTCGCTGAGCTCAAAACCATCAATGGTGGCTGCCACGGCGCTAACCCGCTCGAGGGCAAGCGAACCATCCTCTGCCGAGGTCAAGAGCAAGCACAACCCGGCGTTGCCGCCTCGTCCAACACGGCCACGCAACTGATGCAGCTGGCTGATTCCGAAACGGTCGGCATCGACAATCACCATCACGGTGGCATTTGGCACGTCGACGCCAACTTCGATGATGGTGGTGGCAACTAAGACGTCAATTTCACCAGCCACAAATCGCCCCATGACTTCGGCCTTTTCATCTGAAGTTAGCCGGCCATGCAAGGTTTCGATTCTGGTGTGCTTTAGGTACGGGCTTTCACGCAGCAGTTCAGTCATGCCCAGCGCCGAAGCCAGTGGCTGACGAGGTTTTTTTGCAAAGTCCGCCGCTTGCGCATCAGTGCCATCCAAGAAGATCGGCTCTTCTTCTACCGCCCCACCGCTTTCAATGAGCTCAACGCCAGGGTCGTCCTCGTCAATTCTTGGGCAAACCACAAAAGCCTGTCTGCCGGCCGCAATTTCTTCACTGACCCGTTGCCAAGTTCTGGCAACCAAACTCGACTGAGCAAGCCGCACAACGTGGCTCGTGATTGGTTGTCGGCCAGCTGGCAACTCGGTGAGGGTGGAGACATCCAGGTCGCCAAAAACGGTAACAGCCAAGGTTCTCGGAATCGGCGTTGCCGTCATGGTTAACACGTGAGGAGGCAATTTGCCCTTGAGTCGCAATGCTTCGCGCTGATCAACACCAAATCGGTGTTGTTCGTCGACCACGATGAAACCGAGGTCGAAAAACTCAACTTTCTCGGAAATTAGCGCGTGGGTGCCCACCACTATTTGGGCCTTGCCAGAAACCATTTGCAGCAGTGCACGTTTGCGATCTGGCGCCGGCATCTGGCCGGTTAATAGCGTTAGACCCAATGTCTTTGCGAGGTCATCGCCAAGGCTCTTCTGAATGGACCTGAAGTGCTGTGCGGCAAGCACTTCGGTTGGGGCTAGCAAAGCGGCTTGCCCGCCACTGTCGGCGACCGTGAGCATTGCTCGAAGGGCAACTAGGGTCTTGCCAGAGCCAACCTCGCCCTGCAACAGTCGGTTCATTGGGTGGTTCTTAGCTAGGTCGGCCGCAATGTCGTTGCCAACCGAAACCTGACCAGCTGTGAGCGTAAACGGCAAGGACTTATCAAACTGGGCAAGAAGCCCATTATTTTTGGCCTCGCGAGGTGTCGCTAAGGTTGCCTGGTTTTCAAGTCTTCTCTTCAGAAGCGTTGCCTGCAGCAAAAACGCCTCGTGATATTTCAAAGTATCGCGGGCAGCCTGCCAGTCGGCTTGCTTCTCAGGTCGGTGAATTTGCTTGAATGCCTCTTCCAGCGAAAGCAAGCCGTTCGATTTCACAATCTCGGCCGGCAACTCATCGATGATGGGTGCAAGCGTGTCAAGAATCACACCTAGCGAGCGCTGAATGGCCCAAGTGGTGACGGTTGAAGCTGCCGGGTAAATCGGAATCGGTAGCTCTGCCCAGCGCTTGGCGTCTTCATCAGAAATCTCTTCGGGAAACAGTTCGTAATCGGGGTGCGCCAACTGCAACTTGCCCTGGTAACTGCCTATTTTGCCGGCGAACAAGCCCCGCACTCCCGGTTGCAATTCTTTTTGTCGCCAAGCCTGGTTGAAAAAGGTGAGGCTCATGTAGCCATGGCCGTCGGTGATTCGAACCTCAAGAATGCTGCCGTTTCGGCCTTTCATTCGACGCTCTCGAACTTCAAGGATGTCTGCA
>JBEDKW010000112.1:2061-5511 GCA_041171945.1 Actinomycetota bacterium | reverse complement strand
TGGTGAACCTCTTGCTCAACTTCTTCACGAGACCAGGTTTCATTTCGGCCGGCGCCCAGTTGCACAGTGTCGGTGAGCAACACGGCCCCTGCTCCATTCACATGGATGCCACCACCCTCGTTGATCAGGGCTGACTCAAGGCTAGGCACACCAATACGACTGTTGATGACACCAGCCACCTCAGCGTCTTTATCCCAGCTTGCCCAGCTCTGTGCGCCCCACCCGTTGAATACCCAGTTGACCCCGGCCAGTTGCCCAGTTTCGCTTTTTACAAAAGTCGGGCCGATGTCGCGCATCCACGCGTCGTTCAACTGCGCTTCAATCAGTGAAACTCGTGGGTCAAGGAACTGCCTGGCCATTTCTAGGTCGGCAGCAACGCAGAGCATCGAGACCGGCTCAAATCGAACGATTGCATTGGCCACCGAGGCCCAGGCTAACCGAGCCTCTTGGTGATCTGAATCGGTATCGCCAAGGGTGTATCCAGCCGAAGGCCAGGCCATCCAGGTGCGCTCGTGGTGGGCCCATTCGGCAGGCATCTTCCAGTTGTGCTCCATTAGTGGGCCACTCCAGCAATTCCGCCGTCTTCGCCGTCGCCAGATTCGGTTCGGTTATTGGTAACCGGTTCGGTGAGCATGTCGTAGGTGTCTGGGCGACGAGTAGCCATGAACGGAAACAGATCGAGCCAGTCTCGGCGTAGATCAAGGTCGAGATCTGCCACTAGAACTTCGTCGGTATCGCGGCTTGCGCGAGCTAACACGCGTCCGTATGGGTCGCTGATGAAGCTGCTGCCGTAGAAGTTCAGCGAGCCCTCGTTGCCCCAACGGTTCGGCACCACCATGAACGTTCCATTAGCAATTCCGTTGCCGATGATTACTTGGCGCCAAAGGGGTTCGGTGTCGAAGTCTGGGTGATCCGGTTCACTGCCGATGGCAGTTGGGTAGGCCAGCACTTCAGCGCCGCGAAGGCTGTAATTTCTTGCAACCTCTGGAAACCACTCATCCCAGCAGGTTGGCAAACCAATGTTGGCAACGGTTTCGTCAAATTCGAGTTCGTAAACCGGGTATGGCTCGCCATCGGCTGGGCCTGGAGCGAAATATTTGTCTTCGTAGTAGCCGGCGGTAACCGGAATATGCAGTTTTGGTGTTCGAGCAATGATTTCGCCGGTTGGGGCAACCAGAATCGCAACGTTGTAGCCTCGGCCGTCTGGCAAGTCTTCGTATTCATAGAGTGACGCGTGCACAATCACGTTATTGTCGGCGGCGGCCTTGGCGGCAAAAAGGTGAGTTGGGCCACCATCCAGTTCTTCGGCCGTTTCATTGGCAACGCCGATTGGCAGCGCGTCTGCCGGATAGCGACTCAGTGTGAGTTCCTGCAGAAAAACAATGCCTGCTCCTGCTTCGGCAGCAAGACGAATGCCCTCGGCAAGTTTCGACTCATGAGTGCTCGGGTCCGAATACCATTTGGTCTGCACCAGGCCAACCCGAAGTGGCTGGCGAGTGGCCGGCTTAGCCCTGGATAGGGCTGGAAGTGCGGTGGCAACGGTGAGTTTCATCTAGTCCTCCATGCTGTCGAGAATGGCAATCAGTGCCGGCAGTGTGGTTCTTGGGTTCACAATCGCAAACCGGGCATTCGGCTTGCCTTGGTGCGAGCTTGGCACCACGAACGCCTCACCCCGATCTAGAAGTCGCTTTGACCAGCGATCATAATCTGGCAGAGTCCAGCCATCCTTGGTGAAAACAACCACCGACAGTTCGGGTTCGCGCACTAGTTTCAAGCCGGCACGATTGCGAATCTCTTCGGCAATGTCTTTAGCAACTTGGATGTTGGTCTCTACGCCCTCACGGTATTGAGCTATTCCATGGGTCGCAAGTGAAAACCAAAGCGGCAAGCCGCGCGGGCGCCTAGTGAGGTTGTAGGCGTAATCCGAAGGGTTCCAGTCGCCTGATTCGGTGAGTGTGTCGAGATATTCACCGTGTTGGGTGTGTGCAAGGCGGCCATTTTCAGGTTCGCGATAGACCAAAGCGCAAGCATCGTATGGCGCAAAAAGCCACTTATGAGGGTCAACGATAAATGAATCGGCACGCTCAAGGCCCTTGAAGAGAGGTTTAGACGAAGGCGCCAGGATGCCTGCTAGGCCATAGGCGCCATCAACGTGAAACCAGAGGTTGTTCGCCTTGGCAACTTGGCCAATCGAATCAAGGTTGTCTACGATTCCGAAGTTGGTGGTTCCGGCAGTTGCCACCACGGCAAACAAGCCGTCTCCGGCCGCGTCGATAGCCGACTGAACCGATTCACCCTGAAGGCGCCCGTTTTCGTCAACGGCCGCTTTGATTATCTCGATGTCCATCACGGCTGCTGCTGCCTTCAAAGAAGAGTGAGCCTCTGCGCTACAAATGAATTTCCAGGTTTCTGGCTTCGAAAGGCCAGCAGCTTTGCGCTGCGTGATCGCGCGGTGCCTAGCTGCAACCAGCGCACTCAGGTTGCCCAGGGTGCCACCTTGAACAAACACGCCGCCGGCGGTAGCAGGCAACCCAGCTTCGGCAGCCAACCAAGAAAGAACCTGGTTTTCAGCAAAAACGGCTCCTGCTCCTTCGAGCCATGAGCCACCATAAATGGCGGAGGCAGACACGATGAGGTCGAAAAGTTTTGACGCTTCGGTGGGAGCGGTTGGAATGAAGGATAGGTAACCGGGGTGATCGGTTGAAATTGTTGCCGGAGCAAGCACGTCTTCAAATATTTTGAGAGCTTCTGGACCACCGAGACCCTCCTCGGTGATGGTTTGGCCTGCATGAGCCAACAAGAATTCAGGAGACTGCGGCGAATCTAGGGGAGCAGGGTCATATTCGAGGCGTCGTCTGGAATATTCGAAAACGAGCTCTCGAAGAGCAACCGTGGCGTCATTGACCTTGTGCATGCATCGAGCCTACTTGTGCTTAGTGCGTCTCACTATCGACACTGAGAAACCAATTGCCGAGAGGCCGAGAAGAACCCAGGCCCCGATTTGTCTTTGCTCGGCAATAGCGGCACAAGAGGTCCAGCCCTCCGCTTGCACATCGGCGCAGGTGGAAGGGTCAAAAAAACCTAGAACCGAAGCAAAGACTCCAACCAAGCTGACCGTGGCCAGCATTGCCATTGAGTTATTTTTGACGGTGGCCATTAGACAGTTTCTGAAACGTCGCCAGTTTCGCCACCCTGGGCTTCGATCTCCTTGCGAATTGAATCCATGTCTAACTCGCGAACCTTGGCGATGAGCTCCTCGAGAGCGACACCCGGAAGGGCTCCGGCGCGGTTGTATAGCAAAATTCCTTCGCGGAACACCATGAGTGTCGGAATGGAACTGATTCCGGCCTCACCGGCCAACTGCTTCTCGGCTTCGGTGTCAACCTTGCCAAAAATGATGTCTGGGTGCTTCGTAGATGCTTCTTCAAAAATTGGAGCAAACTGTCGGCA
>JBEDKW010000112.1:0-2010 GCA_041171945.1 Actinomycetota bacterium | reverse complement strand
GGTTACGGTTTCTCCGAAGGTTGCTCCGGTTACTTCGACGCTTGCCATGATTACTCCTTGGTGATTAGTGCTTTGGCTCTAGTGAGCCTGGATGTCTGAGCTATTAATATTCCTGAAAGCACCAACAATCCGCCGAGCGATTGTAATCCCGTGATCTTTTCAGCAAGCCAAAGATAGCCGAAAAGAAAAGCAAAAACGGTCTCTGCGGTCGAGACGATCCCAACTGTGGTGGCACTCAGATGGCCGAGAGCCACATAACTCAACATCATTGGCATAAATGAACCCATTACGCCCAGCCAGAGCAGCATCATCCAGGCTGGTAACTCAATAGCACTTAGGTTGCCGCCCAGGTTTAGCCCGGTTGACAGGCGACTCAAATCGAAGGTCCACCACGGGCTTGCGATGAGCCAAAACACCGTAGAAATAAGCATCGTGTAAAAGAGCGTTGATATCGGGTCGCGGCTTCGATGGCTGCGTTCACCCATGATGAAGTACACGGTCAGAAAAATAGCTGCGGCAAAGGCAAACATCACACCGATGGGGTTGAGTCCGCCCTTCCAAATCTCTGACACCACAACTAGGCCACCAAGCACCAGAACCACGCCAATCCAGATTCTTGGGTGAACTCGTTCTTTGAACAACAAGATCGAAACCAAGGGAACCAAAACGATTGCGGTGTATTCAATTAGCAGGGCGATGCCAATGGGCAGGTTGTTTACTGCATTTGAGTAGGCCCACTGCATTAGGGCTACACCGAAGATTCCGAAGCTGATCAGAAACTTCCACTCGCTTTTATGAACCCTGAAGGCCTGCGGCTTAGTGAAAAGCAAGACCGCTGCCGCAAGCAAGGCCGTGGCCAGTGACCGAAAAATCACGATCTGCTCGGCGGTAACCCCGCTTTGCATGATGACCTTGGAGGTGCTGGCGTTTAGGCCGAATAGCAGAGCGCCGAACAGCGCAAGGGCAATGCCCAAGCCTGGGCGCTTAGTTTTCAATTAGCGTCGGCCCAGCCCTTGAATCGCGTGAGGCTCAATAGCGGCAATTTCACTCATGGTTAGCTTCGGTGCGCTCAGTGAAGCAAAGTTTTGCTCGAGTTGCTTCACGCTGCTGGCACCGATTAGAGCTGAGGTGACAGCGGGTTGGCGAAGCACCCAGGTGAGCGCCAACTGAGCAAGGCTTTGACCGCGTGCGGCAGCAATCTCGTTCAGAGCGCGAGCGTGCATGAGGTAGTCATCGGAGATGAGGTCGCTTGGCAAGAACTTGTTTAGTGAGGCGCGAGAACCCTTAGGCGCGGTGCCAGAAAGGTAGCGGTCGGTGAGCATGCCCTGTGCCAGAGGAGAGAACACGATAGAACCGACACCCTCTTGGCTGAGAGTGTCAAAGAGCGAGCTCTCAGGGGTGCGGTCAAACATTGAATAGCGTGGCTGGTGAATAAGCAATGGAACACCCATGTCGTGCAGGATGCGCTTAGCCTCGCGGGTCTGAGTGGCGTCATAGTTAGAGACACCGGCATAGAGAGCCTTGCCAGAGTGAACTGCATGAGCCAAAGCGCCCATGGTCTCTTCTAGCGGAGTGTTTGGGTCGAAGCGGTGTGAGTAAAAGATGTCTACATAGTCAAGACCCATGCGCTTCAGGCTTTGGTCTAGTGATGACAGCAAGTACTTGCGAGAGCCGCCGTCTCCATAAGGGCCTGCCCACATGTCGTAGCCAGCTTTTGTGGAGATGATCAACTCATCGCGGTAAGGCAAGAAGTCTTTGGCGAAGTGAATGCCGAAATTGATCTCGGCGCTGCCAGCTGGCGGGCCATAGTTATTGGCTAGGTCGAAGTGAGTGATGCCAAGGTCGAAGGCACGGCGCAGAATGGCACGCTGGGTGCGCATTGAATCGCTGTCACCAAAGTTATGCCAGAGGCCAAGAGAGATCTCGGGCAATTGAAGCCCACTCTTGCCAGTGCGGCGGTAGTTGATTGACTCGTAACGGTTAGGGGCTGCCTCGTATGTCATTGAATCA
>JBEDKW010000111.1:0-5816 GCA_041171945.1 Actinomycetota bacterium | reverse complement strand
GATGTGGGTTAGCGGCAGAACCTCGAGGAGGCCACGGTCGACGATGTGCTCAATGACTTCTTTCGAAACCAAAGCGCTCAGGGTGTCAAAAATTGCCTGACCCCAGGGGTTCATTTTTTCATTTTCACCGCCGGGCAGGTAACCGAGCTCCTGGCCGCCAACTGCAAAAATCGGGCGGAAGACAATGATTTTTTTGTGCTGGCGACGTTCCAGCACGGCTTCGAGCCCGGCGCAAAGAGCCAGAGCCGACTTACCGGTTCCGGCCCGACCTCCAAGTGAAACAATTCCGATGTCGGAATCTAGAAGAACATCGATGGCGAGTCTCTGCTCGGCCGAACGACCGTGCACTCCGAAGAGGTCGCGATCGCCGCGAACCATTTTGATTCGGCCACCTTTTTCCACTCGTCCAAGAGCACTACCGCGCTCTGATGAAATGACCAGACTCGTGTTGACCGGAAGGCTTGCCACATCGTTGTGCTTAATGACCTCGGTCTCATAGAGGTCTTTCATTTCGTCGCCGGTCAGTGTGATTTCGGCAATGCCGGTGTAACCCGAGTCAACGACGTTGTCGTTTCGGTACTCCTCGGCGTTCATGCCGAGCGCTGAAGCCTTGACTCGCATTGGCAGGTCTTTGGAGACCACTGTGACGTTGCAACCCTCACTAGCCAGGCTGAAAGCAACAGCAAGAATGCGGCTGTCGTTGTCGCCGAGCTGAAAGCCGGCCGGCAGAACAGATTGATCAATGCGGTTAAGTTCGACTCTCAGAATGCCGCCCTCGCCAACCTGAATCGGAAAGTCAAGGCGCTCGTGCTCTTGGCGGAGGTCGTCTAGGTGACGCAGTGCTTGCCTTGCGTAGTAGCCAATTTCAGGGTCGTGACGCTTCTTCTCAAGCTCGTTGATCACGATGATTGGGATGACAACTTCTTGTTCTTTGAACCTAAAAAGGGCCTTCGGGTCGGAGAGTAAAACCGAGGTGTCGAGTACATAAGTTTTGGTTGCCTGCTTGGCTGAAACCGTGGCTGCGGGTTTTGAGACCGGCACGCGCTTGGCAGTAGTTGATTGCTTGGCTGGGGTTACGGTTTCCTTGGCCACTTGGGCTCCTTCGTTTCAACTTGAGGCGAGATTACGCCCCGCTGAAACCCGATTCTGGTTTAGACACGCCCGAATGCGTGGTTGTTATCCAGCGTTAACTTTGAAGGCCTTTTTCTTAGGCCCCGAAGCGGCGATGCCGTGTTTGAAAAGCCCTGAGTGCTCGCAAGAAATCCACGCGGCGAAAGTCTGGCCAGAGTGCTTCTTCGAAATAAAACTCGGATTGAGCGCTCTGCCATAGCAAGAAACCTGAGAGTCGTTGCTCTCCGGAAGTTCGAATGACCAGTTCGGGATCTGGCTGCCCCGAGGTGTAGAGGTGTTTGGTTATGAGATCTGGGTCGAGCAGTTCAGCCAGATCTTCGATGCTGGTTCCGGCGCTGGCGTGCTCTTTGAGAATCGAGCGCATTGCGTCCGCAATTTCAATTCGACCACCATAGCCAACCGCTAGGTTCACGTGCATTCCGCCAATTTCTTTGGTGTCTGCAATTGACTTGGCCAGTGAAACCGGCAAAAGATTTCGGTCACCCACCAGCTGCAGCTTCCAACTGCCGTGAGTCGCTAGGTCTTCAGCCAATTTGCCAATGATGTCTTGAAGCTCTTCTAGTTCTTTGCCGGCTCGGCCCTGCAAGTTATCGGTGGACAGCAAGTAGAGAGTTACTACCTTGATTCCGAGCGAATCACACCAGCCGAGAAACTCAAGAGTCTTGGCGGCACCCATAGTGTGCCCGTGGCTAGCCTTTGCGCCGCCCTGTTTTTCGGCCCAGCGGCGGTTTCCATCAAGGATGACGCCAATGTGCTTCGGGAGGTCTTGTGCGTCAAGTTGGCGCTCGATTGAGCCCTCGTAAAGTCGATAAATAAGATTTCGCACGTCTTAAGGCTACTTGAGACCAAGGCGTAGAGTTGCAATATGACCGATTGGCGAGAAAACGAGTCCCTTCCTGGCTATGTTCCAGTTTCTGAGGGGTTCGCAGAACAAACAAAAGAAATCAAGCCAACTTGGCGCGGTTGGATCCACGCCGGAGTGCTTCCGATTGTTATCGTGGGCGGAATTGTTCTCGTTATGTTGGCTAACGGAACACCGGCGAAAATTACCACTGCCATCTTCTTCGCCTCATCGCTCTTGCTGTTTGGCAACTCGGCCCTTTATCACCGCTTCAACTGGAGCCCGAAAGTAAAACTTGCCCTGAAGCGCATTGACCACGCCAACATTTTTCTACTCATCGCTGGCAGTTACACGCCGATCACTTGGCTAGCGCTCCCCCAAGACAAAGGTAGCGCGGTTCTGGGCATCGGCTTCAGAGTCTTCTGGATCTCGGCGCCGCGCTGGCTCTACACGCCCATCTACGTGGCAATGGGCTGGGGTGCAATCGCATTCGTTGTTGACTTCATGAACGCCAATGCTCCGATGATGATTTTGATTCTCACCGGTGGCCTGTGCTACACGATTGGCGCCGTTGTCTACGCACTAAAAAAGCCGAACCCCTTTCCAGGGAAGTTCGGCTTTCATGAGATTTTTCACTCGCTTACGGTGTTGGCGTTCATGTGTCACTGGGTAGCCGCGCTACTCATTGCACTCAACCCCATTGCCGGAAGCTTTGGCGCCTAACTCGGCACCGAACTAACTGCTGGTTAGTCGCGTTTTGGTCTAGCCGGTGGCGCTGGGCGCTCGGGCTTGGCGGTTCGCTTGGCTGCAGGAGCCGAAGTTTTAGGTGCCGCAGTCGCAGTCGGCTTCGCAACCGTTGAAGAAGCGCCGGCTGAAGCTTCGGCCTCAAGCTTGGCAGCAACATCGCTTCGGTATCGAACTCGGCGAATTCTTCTGACCATATCGAAGATGATCACGATGGCGCCGGCAGCAACCAAGAAGGTTGCCACGAAGCCGATAGTGCCTGGGCTATAGAAAGTGTTCGCTGGGTCAACTGAAGGGGTCGGTGAAGGGGTTGCCGCGAGAAGCGCTGAGAGCCAAATTTGCATGTGTTAAGTATGTAGCCTTAATGGGATGACATCTCAATCTGACCTAATTTCAACTCGCTACGGAGCAACTAAAAAACGCTCTGGGCGCGAGCGCCTCATCTGGGGTGCCGTGGCAGCTAGCCTGCTGGCCATTTTTATGGTTTGGGCTGTGTCGGTAACCATCGAGGGCGCCGCCAAAATTACCAGCAAAGACCTCGCCTATGTCATTTTGAGCCCGAACCAGGCATCCGTGAAGTTTGAAGTGACAAAGCCTGCGAACACGGATGTGATCTGCGCGGTGCAAGTTTTGAACAGCGGATTTGCAGTTGTTGGCTACCGGGAAGTGCAAATTGCAGCCTCCCCCGAAAAGGTCGTGACACTCGAAACCTTGGTAAACACCTCAGAACTTGGTGTCACCGGTCTAGTGGATACCTGCTGGCGCAAATAAACTAAGAGAATGTCCGAAATCAACGAAGCCACTTGGCTGACCCAAGAAGCCTATGACCGACTTTCAAGTGAGTTGGAGTATTTGCTGACGGTTGCTCGCCAAGATATCGCCAAAAAAATTCAGGAAGCCCGCGAAGAAGGCGACCTGAAAGAGAATGGTGGCTATCACGCCGCCAAAGAAGAGCAGGGCAAGATTGAGGCCCGCGCCTCTCGTCTAGAAAACATTTTGTCTAGGGCCGTAGTTGGAGAAGTCAAAGAGTCTCACGGAATCGTTGAACAGGGCACCGTTGTCAAACTCACCATGAATGGCAGCGAGCTGGAGTTTTTGCTAGGCAGCGCCGAAATTGCTGAAGGCAGCGACATCGAGGTTTACAGCCCAGACAGCCCAATTGGCACAGCCATCATGGGGGCCAAAGTTGGCGACCAGGTTAGTTTCTTTGCGCCAAACGGTAAAGAGCGAGAAATCAAGATTCTCGAAGTCAAAAACTTTTTAGGTTAACTCTTTCGATTTTTCTCGAGGCGCGGGTTTAGCCCAGCCTCTTCTAGCGCCTTCAAGACAGCCAATCGGTGTTCGTGATCACGCGTCTCAACGCTTAGATTCAGCTCGACCTCATTGATCTGAAGGCCATTGCCGTGGCGAGTGTGCAGAACTTCAATAACGTTGGCCTGAGCTGCAGCGACCACTTCGGCGGTTAGCGCCAACTGGCCAGGGCGGTCTGGCAACATGACCGAGATGTTTGTGTAGCGGTCGGTGGCCGCAAGGCCGTGACGAATCACCCTCTGCAAGAGCAGTGGGTCCATGTTTCCGCCAGACAAAATAGCAACGGTCTTGCCCTTTGGCTTAATCTTTCCGGCCATCAGAGCAGCAACAGCAACGGCACCGGCCGGCTCCACAATCTGCTTCGCGCGCTCCATAAGCACCAAAATCGCGGTCGCGATTTCATCTTCTGAAACGGTGACAACCTTATCGATGTGCTGTGAGATGAGCTCAAAAGGAATTGCACCGGGCTTCGAAACAGCGATTCCGTCGGCGATGGTTGGTGTGGTCTTGATTTCAACTAACTTGCCGGCTTTGAGAGAAGGCACGTAGGAAGCGGCGTGCTCCGATTGAACACCGATTACTTTGATTTTGGTGCCCATCTCTGCAGCCTTGAGCTTCGCGGCAACTGCAACGCCAGCAGCTAGCCCGCCGCCACCGATAGCAACGACGATGGTCTGAACCTCAGGAAGTTGATCGATTAGGTCTAGGGCAACTGTTCCCTGGCCAGTGATCACATCGATGTGGTCGAACGGGGCGATGAAGACCGCACCAGAGGTTTTTGCGAATTCTTGGGAGGCCTTTAGCGCTTCAGCAAAATTTGCACCCACGAGTACCACGTCTGCGCCGTAACCCCTCGTGGCGGCAAGTTTTGGCAATGAGGCGCCGGTAGGCATATAAACGGTGGCCTTGATGTCGAGCATCTTGGCGGCCAGTGCCACACCCTGGGCATGGTTTCCGGCGCTGGCAGCTACTACTCCACGAGCACGTTCATCGGCGGTGAGCTTTGACATGCGGTTGTATGCACCGCGAACTTTGTAGGCACCGGTGCGCTGAAGGTTTTCGCACTTCAGGAATACCTCTTGGCCGACGAGTTCTGAGAGGTAGTTGTTGTGAAGCAAAGGGGTCTCAATGGCAACCTTGCTAACGGTGACACGGGCCGCCTCGAAATCATCGAGAGTGGGCGTGACAACTGCAACTTGTGTCATTTAGGGGTTCCTCGCTATTCGTATGCTGTCGCCAAGTCTAGTTTGCGAGCGTGGCCGCATTCGAGCAAGGGCACCTTTGCGATGCCCGAATTTCAAGCGATTTTAGAACTTGCCGCCCATTGTGGTTAGGCGTTCGATGCGCTTTGTGATTGGCGGGTGAGTCGAAAAGAGTCGTTCGGTGAGGCCAGGCTTGACCGGGTCGTTGATATACATGTGGGCCATGGATGAACTCGCCCGACGCATTGGCCGACCATAGGCGCCAAGCTTCTGAAGGGCACTGGCCAAGCCGTCTGGGTAGCGAGTGAGGTGAACGCCACTGGCATCGGCAAGATATTCGCGCTGACGCGAAACCGCTGCGCTAACTAGCGGGCCAATTAGCCAAGCCACGATGCTGGCAACTACACCAACCAGAAGAAGGACGGCACCCAAGCCGTTGCCGTTATCGTCTTTGCGATTGCCTCCCGAGAAAAAGGCGGCACGGATAGCGAAGTCGGCGAGTACCGCAACTGCGCTAACCAGACCAAAAACGATCGTCGAAACACGGATGTCGTAGTTGCGCACGTGCCCCATGTGCAGCTTGCCGC
>JBEDKW010000110.1:0-3472 GCA_041171945.1 Actinomycetota bacterium | reverse complement strand
ATGATGTCAACATCTTCAATTTCGCCAAGTTCGCGAAGTTCGATTGGGGTGAACTTAATGCTTGCTGGTCCGCGGCGACCAAACACATGGATGTCGGTTGCCGGCGAGGTCTTCAGGCCTTCATAAACATTGGCTGGAATGTCGGTGGAGAGCATGTCATCGGCTTGCTTTGCAAGCACGCGAGCTACGTCAAGGGCAACGTTGCCGTTGCCGAGAACTGCAACCTCGGTGGCGGTTAGCGGCCAGGTGCGAGGAAAGTCTGGGTGGCCGTCATACCAAGAGACGAAGTCGGCTGCGCCGAAGCTGCCCTCTAGTTCAATTCCCGGGATGTGTAGCTCAGCATCTTTGATGGCGCCGGTGGCAAAAATCACCGCGTGATAGTGCTTGCGGATGTCCTTTAGAAATAGGTCGCGACCAAAGGTCACGTTGCCGAAGAAACGAATGATTCCCTCGTTCAACATCTCGTGCAGCGAGTTGACGATTCCTTTGATGCGTGGGTGGTCTGGCGCAACGCCATAGCGAATCAGCCCATAAGGAGCCGGCAGCGAGTCATAAAGGTCAATTTCAACCTCAGGATATTGGCTGTTCAAAATGTTGCCGGCGTAGATGCCAGCTGGGCCGGCGCCAATAATTGCGACGCGAAGAGTCTTGCTCATGAAGTTGGGGAGCCTTTCGGAGTTCCGAGTTTCTAAATTACATCAATCCCGCGCACATCGCTCGTGCCCGCAGGCGCGGTCGCGCCCGCCTCTCACTAGGCTTTGGCTATGACCGCCATAATCCGAGAACTCAATGAAGCCGATCGCAACGATTGGGACAAGCTCTGGGCCGGCTACCTAGCCTTTTATGAAACTGTCTTGACTCCCGAGCAAACCGAACTGACTTGGTCGAGGCTCCTTGACCCAAACTTTGAAATGCACTCGCTCGTGGTCGAAGTTGAAGGCGCCCTCGTTGCTCTCGCCCACTATTCCTTCACCCACTCCTCCTGGTCAGTTGCCCAAGATGTCTACTTAGAAGATCTCTTCGTCGACCCCACTCTGCGCGGCCAGGGCTTGGGCCGAGTTCTCATCGATGGCCTCAGCGAACTCGCCTCCTCCATGGGCTCCAGCAAACTCTGGTGGGAGACCCACAAAGACAACGTCACCGCTCGACGCCTCTACGATTCCGTGGGCGAGCTCTCCGAATTCGTCAAATACACCCGCGCCACTGGGCCAGAGGTCTAACTACAGCGCCACACTTGAGGTTCGCGGCCCGGGCAACGCTATTGGCAGCCGCCCGATTCAAGTTCGGCGGCCCGATTCAAGCTGGTCGGGCCTGGCCATAGTCTCTTCTGCCGCCTCACATCAACTGCTGGTTTTGCGTCAAAACCAGTGCTTCCAGGGCCTGTTTACCTCGCATAATTGCTGATTTGCAGACCGAAAGCGTTGAAACCGCAAACAACTTGGAATCTCGCCAAAACCCGCAGTTGCCTGCCCGATCTACTGCTCCTTTTGCGTCGAAACCAGCAGTTGCTGTGAGGCGGCACAGGAGCTATCCCCGTCGGGAGGTGCAGCTGCGAGCCTCAGCAGGAAGTTTGAGCACCCAGCCGCAGCGCCGCAGTAAGAGGCAGCTCTAACTCTCTAGAGCAAACCGGCCGCGGTAGCGCGGTGCACGATTTCTGCACGACGGTGCGCGTTGAGTTTTTTGGAGGCGTTCTGAAGGTGAAACTTCACGGTGCTTTCGCTGATGAAGATTTCGTGAGCGATTTGTTTATTGCTCATACCTTTGGCCGCAGCCTTAATCACTTCGAGTTCGCGATCAGTTAGGTGCTCGGTCTGCCCGCGCGTTGAACCGAGGCCTCGGGCTACCAGCGAACCAACACCGCGACCAAGAACTGTGTCACCGTCTTGAACCGCGCGCACGCCCTTGCCCAGCTCATCGGCCTTCACATCGTCTTTGCACAAATAACCCGTCACACCTCGGCGCAAGGCCTCAACCACAATCATTTCGCTTAGGGTTTGGGCCAAAACGAGAATCTTGGTATCCGGAAAACGCTCAGTAATGATTTCGCACAACTTCAACCCCGCGGTGGTGTCATCGCCGAGGTCAAGGTCGATGATCAAAACATCTGGGCCGTGCTCATCAACGGCATCGATGACGGCATCATATGAGGTTGCCTCGGCAACAACGGCCACCCCAGAGTTGCGCTCAAGAATGGAGCGAATGCCAACACGGGTAATCACATTGCGGTCGGCCACGACGACTCGAGTTTTTGCCATCGGCGAGCGCCGGCCGAGCGGCACATCGTTCCTGAAAGCGACAGAATCTGGGCGGCTCACTGGTGAATCTTGGCGCGCATCTTGGCTCATTCCTTGATGCTACCTAACTACCTAGCCTTTTGGATAGGTGGTCAACTAGCCAAACGGTTTGCATACGGCTAGGGACAGGATTTTGTATCCAAACCGTTACCATTGCGGGCGTAATCTCCTGTTCAAAGAGTTGGCGACGGCGCCTTCTCGATCGAAAGGAAATGCAATGACGGTTTATGCACAACCCGGTCAAGCAGGCAGTGTCGCTGAGTACAAGCCTCGCTACGATCACTGGATTGGTGGCCAATATGTGGCTCCATCTTCAGGTCAGTATTTTGAGAACGTTTCGCCGGTAACCGGACGCGTTTTTTGCGAAATTGCCCGAGGCAATGCCGCCGACATCGACAAGGCCCTAGACGCCGCACACGCCGCTTTCAAGACCTGGGGCAAGACCTCAGCTACCGAGCGCGCAATCATTCTTAACAAGATTGCCGACCGCATGGAAGTCAACCTAGAGAAGATTGCAGTTGCTGAAACTTGGGACAACGGAAAGCCTGTTCGCGAGACCATGGCCGCCGACCTTCCTTTGGCAATTGACCACTTCCGCTACTTCGCCGGTGCTATCCGTGCGCAAGAGGGTTCACTTGGCGAGCTAGACCACGACACCGTGGCATACCACTTCCACGAGCCTCTAGGTGTGGTCGGTCAGATCATCCCTTGGAACTTCCCAATTCTCATGGCTGTTTGGAAGATTGCTCCTGCGCTTGCCGCCGGTAACTGCATCGTTCTAAAGCCTGCAGAGCAGACCCCAGCTTCGATCATGTTCTTGATGGACATCATCGGCGACCTATTGCCAGCCGGTGTTTTGAACATCGTCAACGGTTTTGGTGTTGAGGCAGGCAAGCCTTTGGCTAGCTCTCGTCGCATCGCAAAGATTGCGTTCACCGGAGAGACCACAACCGGCCGCCTCATCATGCAGTACGCATCTGAGAACATCATCCCGGTCACTTTGGAGCTTGGTGGAAAGTCACCAAACATCTTCTTCCGTGACATTGCAGACCAGAACGACGCTTTCTATGACAAGTGTCTCGAAGGTCTAAACATGTTTGCGTTGAACCAGGGTGAGGTTTGCACCAGCCCTTCACGCGCACTGATTGATGCACCGATTTACGACAAGTTCTTGGCAG
>JBEDKW010000109.1:0-3477 GCA_041171945.1 Actinomycetota bacterium | reverse complement strand
GGCACCGAGCCACTGGTGCGCGTGATGGTTGAAGCTGCCGATGAAGGCACCGCTAGAAGCTGGGCCGATCGAATCGCCCGCGTGGTTGAAGCCAACCTAAAGCTTTAGAAACAAAGCCACTTATTTTTGCGCCCTAGAGTTTGCGCAGCAAGACCGATTCAACGGCGTGGGCCTTGCCCTTTTTCAAAACCAATGTGGCCCTAGAACGAGTCGGCAAAATATTCTCGGTCAGGTTCGGCAAGTTAATGGTGTTCCAAATTTCATTCGCACGAGCCAGGGCCTTATCGGTTGGCATCTCTGAGTAGCGGTGAAAGAACGAGGCTGGGTCAGTGAAAGCCGATTCGCGAAGTTTATAGAAGCGGTTCAAGAACCACTCGGCTACGTCTTCGGTTGCCGCATCCACATAAATCTTGAAGTCGAAGAAATCGCTCAGCGCAAGATCTTGACCCTGTCCCGGAGCCTGCAACACGTTAAGACCCTCAACGATCAACACATCCGGGTGATGAATGACAACCTTTTCTTCAGGCACGATGTCGTAAACCAGGTGCGAATAAACCGGCGTCTCAACTTCGGGCACACCGCTTTTTACGTCTGCCACAAACTGCAAAAGCGCGAGTCGGTCGTAAGACTCAGGGAAGCCCTTGCGCTCCATCAAGCCGCGACGCTCGAGCTCGGCATTCGGGTAGAGAAAACCATCGGTGGTCACCAGCTCAACAACTGGCGTGCCCTCCCAGCGGCTAAGCATTTCTTTTAGCAGGCGGGCCACCGTTGATTTGCCAACCGCAACCGAACCGGCGATGCCAATGATGAATGGTGTGCGACCAGCGCGTTCACCCAAAAAGTCGCTACTCACGCGGTGAAGTTTTTGAGCCTCAGAAACGTAGAGGTTCAGAAGTCGGCTTAGCGGCAGATAAACCTCGGTCACTTCAGTGATATCCAGAAAGTCGCCGAGACCACGAATTTGACGAATTTCGGCTTCGGTTAGCGGCAATTCAGTCGAATTTCCCAGTTCGGCCCAGTCGGCACGAGAGATTTCGACGAACGGACTTAGTGGATTGGCTGTTTCAGCCTGATTGCCCGTCTGCGCTTCGCTCACAAAGAGCCATTCTGCCGTAAATTAGAGGCATGTGTGGAATTGTTGGCTACGTCGGCCCGAAGTCAACCGTTGATGTCCTTCTCGGAGGGCTTCGCCGTCTCGAGTATCGTGGCTATGACTCAGCGGGTGTCTCAATCATTGTTCCTGGTGGTGGGCTCGAAACCCGCAAGAAGGCCGGCAAGCTCGACAACCTAATTGCCGAGATCACCAACCACCCATTGCCGATGGCGCACATCGGAATTGGTCACACTCGCTGGGCAACCCACGGTGCCCCAACGGATGGCAATGCGCACCCTCACTTAGGTGGCCCAGAGAGCAAGCTCTCACTAATTCACAACGGAATCATCGAAAACTTTGGCGAACTCAAAGCTGAGCTCGCGGCCGTTGGAACAAAATTTGCAAGTGAAACCGATTCAGAGGTTGCAGCCCACCTCATCGCCCGCGAATTTGAAGCAACCGGCGATCTGCCAATTGCTTTCGCCAACGTAGTCAAAAGACTTCACGGCGCGTTCACCATTTTGGTTATTCACGAAGACCAGCCCGACGTAGTTTTGGCTGCTCGCCGAAACGCTCCGCTGGTTATTGGTCTGGGTGACGGCGAAAACTTCTTAGGCTCCGATGTTGCCGCGTTTGTTGAGCACACCAAGCGCGCCATTGCTGTTGGCCAGGATGAAATCGTCGTTCTTCGTGCCGGTTCAGTAGAGGTGCGCACCTTTGATGGCGCTCCGGTTACTCCGGTTGAATTCACCGTGGACTGGGATGCCTCGGCTGCCAGCAAGGGTGGTTGGTCTAGCTTCATGGCCAAAGAGATTGCCGATCAACCGCAGGCGGTCGCCGACACCCTCATGGGTCGCCTCGACTCAGAAGGCACGGTTCGTCTGAGCGAAATCGATGGCCTAAGCGCCGAAGACATTTTGAACATTGACCGCATCATCATGGTGGCCTGTGGCACCGCAAGCTATGCCTGCGATGTGGCTAAGTATGCAATCGAGAAGTTCTCACGCATCCCGGTGCAGGTTGAGCTCTCTCACGAATTCCGCTACCGCGACCCAATCGTCACCCCAAACACTTTGATTGTTGCCGTAAGTCAATCGGGTGAAACCATGGACACTTTGATGGCAACTCGCTACGCCAAAGAGCTGGGCGCCAAAGTCTTGGCAATCTGCAACACCCAGGGTGCAACTCTGGCTCGTGAAGCAGACGCCGTCATCTATACCCACGCGGGCCCTGAGGTTGCAGTTGCCTCGACTAAGGCTCTGGTCGCCCAGATCACCGCCGGCTACCTACTTGCTCTATTTCTCGGTGCTGGCCGCGGCGTAACCGATCAGGCGCACCTCAAAGACCTTGGCAAAGAGTTGCTAAAGATGCCTGCCCGCGTCACCCAGGTTCTCGAGCGCCTCGATTCAGTGCGGGCCCTCGGCCGCGAAATGGCGAATGCCAAGTCGGTTTTGTTCCTAGGTCGAAACGTTGGTTTCCCGGTTGCCATGGAAGGCGCGCTAAAGCTCAAGGAGCTTGCCTACATCCATGCAGAAGGCTTCGCCGCTGGCGAGTTGAAGCACGGCCCGATTGCCCTGATTGAAGAGGGTCAGCCGGTGATTGTGATTGTGCCGAGCCCGCGCGACCACGACAGCTTGCACCCAAAGGTGATTTCAAACATTCAAGAAATTCGCGCTCGTGGCGCCAAAGTTATTGCGGTGGCCGAAGATGGCGACACCCAGGTTGGTGAATACGCCGAGCACGTTATTTATGTGCCGCAGTGTGAAAACATTTTCTCATCGATTCTTACCGTGATTCCGCTGCAGATTTTTGCGCTCGAACTATCTACTGCCAAGGGCCTCGATGTCGACCAGCCGCGCAACTTGGCTAAGTCGGTAACGGTCGAGTAGTTCGACAAATCTCATGATTATTGGCGTTGGTGTTGATGCGGTCGATTTGGCCCGCTTCGAGCGCGCCATTGCTAAAACGCCAAGGCTTGTTGAGCGCCTTTTCACCACGGATGAACGTATCGGCTCGGCCCGCACACTGGCTGGCCGCTTTGCCGCCAAAGAGGCTTTCATTAAGTCGGTTGGCGACCCCCGCGGGATGAACTGGCAAGAGGTTGCGGTTAATAAGGATGCACTTGGCAAACCCGAAATTTCGGTTTCGGGTGCCACGGCAAAAATTACCGATGCCTCCGGAATTGATAGGTTTCACCTATCCATCACTCATGATGGAGGCATGGCTCTTGCGTTTGTAGTGGCTGAAGGCAAAGAAGGAGGCGTCAAATGAGAGAACTAATAATTGATCTTGACGCCGTTGCCGCAAACCTTCAAACCATGCGTGCCCTAGTTGGCAAATCGCTTGTCTGTGCAGTGGTCAAGGCCAACGCCTATGGCCACGGC
>JBEDKW010000108.1:0-3518 GCA_041171945.1 Actinomycetota bacterium | reverse complement strand
GCCAACCAGCAGCAAGTCCACTTCCTTTGGGTTTGCCGAAGTCTGACGCGAGAGCCTCGCGGCCCAAACGCCAAACAAAAAGGCGTGGTCGATTCCATCGAGTCCAACCAAAAGCGCTGGCAAGACCGCTGCTGGGCCATAGCTGAAGGCCACAATTTGGCTAATCGATTCAAACAGCAAGTGTTGCCGATTGGCCTGGATAAACCTGGCTCGGCCCACACTCTTTTGAATCACAAGTTGGCCGTCTAAAAGCCGATCAACCTCGCGCATGGCTGTCGGCAGGCTGGTGTCGGCAAACTTAGCCAAGTGGCTAATCGAAAATAACTCTTCTGGATTCATGAAGAGTTCGGCCAAAATGAGCCCTTGAGTGTCACTTCGAAGCAGTGGAGACAGCTTTGCGGCGGCTACTTTCATGTAAACGAGTCTAACTTAAGTTTTATGAAACATAATCAGTAGAAGTTTCAAATCTGCGCCTTTACACTTGAACTATTCAAAGTCAAACAACCCACAAGGATGACCTCATGTCTAAGCCAGTAGTGCTGATCGCCGAAGAACTTTCTCCTGCCACCGTTGAGGCCTTGGGCCCAGATTTTGAAGTAATCAATGTTGACGGCACCGACCGTCCAGCACTGCTTGCTGCGCTAGCCAACGCAGATGCCATCTTGGTTCGTTCGGCTACTCAGGTAGACGCCGAAGCCATCGCCGCGGCACCAAAGCTTAAAGTTGTGGCCCGCGCCGGTGTTGGTCTAGACAACGTAGACATCAAAGCGGCAACAGCTGCTGGCGTCATGGTGGTCAACGCACCGACCTCAAACGTGGTTTCGGCAGCAGAGCTCGCTATCGCCCAAATGCTTGGCCTAGCCCGCCACATCCCTGACGCCAACGCCTCGCTAAAGCGCGATGAGTGGAAGCGCTCACAGTTCACCGGTGCTGAGCTTTACGAAAAGACCGTCGGCATCGTTGGCCTTGGCCGCATCGGTGGCCTAGTTGCCGCCCGCCTTGCCGGTTTCGGTGTCGAGCTAATCGGCTACGACCCATACGTGACCCCTGCCCGTGCCGAGCAAATGGGAGTCAAGCTGGCCAGCCTCGAAGAGGTCATGCAGCAATCAGACTTCATCACCATCCACATTCCAAAGACCCCTGAGACCACTGGCATGATCTCGACCGCTCAGTTTGCAATGGCCAAGCCAAACCTTCGAATCGTCAACTGCTCACGCGGTGGCATCATCGATGAGGCTGCCCTATTCACTGCATTGAGCACCAACCAAATTGCCGGTGCCGGCCTAGATGTCTTCGTCAACGAGCCACCAAAGGGTTCACCACTGCTTGGCCTAAGCAACATCTTGGTCACCCCGCACCTAGGTGCTTCAACCGATGAAGCTCAAGAAAAGGCCGGCATTTCAGTTGCCAAGTCGGTTCGATTGGCTCTTGCTGGCGACCTAGTGCCAGATGCCGTGAACGTTGCCGGTGGCAACATCGATTCATCGGTGAAGCCGGGAATTTCGCTCATTGAAAAACTCGGTCAGGTGCTTTTCGGAATCTCTGGAGGCAATGTTTCGGCTCTCGAGGTAGAGGTTCGCGGCGAAATTGCTGTGCACGATGTCTCGGTTCTAAAGCTTGCCGGCCTAAAGGGCTTCTTCCAGAATGCCGTCACCGAGCAGGTTTCGTATGTGAATGCGCCGCTTCTTGCCGAGCAGCGTGGCATCGAAGTGAAGCTGAGCGTAGACACCAACTCAGAAGAATATCGCAACGTCACAACCATCAAGGCAACACTGGCCGACGGCACTCACGCTTCGGTTTCGGGAACCGTTATTGGCCCGAAGCTTCACCAGAAAATTGTGAACATCAACGGCTATGACGTTGAGTTGCAGCTTGCTGAGCACCTAGTTGTCATGGTCTACGGAGACCGCCCAGGCATCGTGGCGATTTATGGCAAGGCATTTGCTGAAGCCGGTATCAACATCGCAGCAATGCAGATTGCGCGCCAGCAAAAGGGTGGCAAAGCTCTTTCGGTGGTAACCGTTGACTCACCGATTGAGCCTGCACTTCTAGAGCAGGTTCGCGTTGCTATCGATGCCGACATCATGAAGGCGATTCAAATCATCGCGTAAGCGAGTCCATGCCAGCTTTCCAAGTGGTGTAGCCACCGTCAAGGTTGCGCACCTTCTTGCCGTTTGCCTTCAAAATTTGGGTGGCAATGTGACCTCGCTGGCCAACTGCGCAATGCACGATAACTTCCTCATCCCAGACTTCATCTAGGTGGTCGCGAAGCACATCAACTGAAATGTTGATTGACCCCGGGATGAAACCCTCTTCGTGTTCTGCAGGGGAGCGAACGTCGATTAGTTGAGCGCCGTTTGCCTGGTGGGTTGCGAGTTCGTGCCACTGAATGGTCTCGGTGGTGCCGTTGAAAACGTTGTTGCCGACATAGCCGGCCTGGTTGATGGCATCTTTTGCAGAGCCGAACTGCGGGGCGTAGGCAAGTTCAAGATCCATTAGGTCGTCGATGTTCAATCCGCCGTGAATAGCGGTTGCGATAACGTCGATTCGCTTATCGATGCCGTCTTCGCCGGTTGCCTGCGCGCCGAGCAGTTTGCCGGTGGCCGGATCAAACAAAACCTTGAGCGAAACTCGCTTTGCGCCGGGGTAGTAGCCGGCGTGAGAGCCCGGGTGCAGGTGCACCATGTCATAGGCAATGCCAGCCTTCTTAGCCGAGCGCTCGCTTAGCCCGGTGATGCCCGCTGCCAGTCCGAAGGCACCGATGATTGCTGTGGCAAGGGCTGGGTGAGCTGAAACTCCTCGACCAGCAATGACATCGGCCACTAGTCGGCCGTGGCGGTTTGCCAAGTTTGCCAGCGGAATCAGCATTTGGTCGCCGGTGAGTTCACCGTGTTTTTCAACTGCGTCGCCAGCCGCAAAAATATCTGGGTCGCTGGTGCGCTGCTGGTCGTCTACCCAGAGCCCACCTGATTCACCGATGCGCAACCCGGCTTCTCGAGCCAGCGAGTTATCTGGGGCCACGCCAGCCGCAGAAACCACGAGGCTTGCAGGAAGAACGCGACCATCGGTCAAAATAACTGAGTCTGCGGTGACCTCTTTGGCCTGGGCGTTCATTTCAAGAACAATGCCATTTTCAACTAGGCGCGCCTGCATTGGTTCAATCATCTCTGGGTCAAATTGACTCAAAATGTTGGCTCCACGCTGAACAATCGTGGTGGCGATGCCCATGTGGCGCAGGTTTTCGGCTACTTCAATGCCAATGAAGCCGGCGCCCAAAATAACCACCGATTGATTTGCCGCAGATGCAATTGCCGCTTTCACGGCGTCTGCATCGGTGACATTTCGGAGAATCATCGCGCGTTCAATGCCTGGAATCTGTGGCATGCGCGGCTTCGCACCGGTGGAAATAATGAGTTTGTCGTAGCTCTCACTCGACTCTTCGCCGGTGCCCATGTTTTTGGTTGTGACCGTCTTTGCATCTTTGTTGATGCTGGTAACCATGGTGCTCACCCGAACAT
>JBEDKW010000107.1:0-3555 GCA_041171945.1 Actinomycetota bacterium | reverse complement strand
AAACTTCGCCCATCAAGCATTGGCAAGCTTAATGTCGACAACCAAGAGACACCGATTTACATCGTGCAGACCGACATCCCAGAAACCGTTGCCGAGGTGAAAGACATCTTGATTCCAACCGCAACCGGTCTCGTGAAGTTGTCTACCATTGCCGGCATCGAAGAGGTTGAAGTTCCGGTTTCCATCAACAGCGAAAAGGGAGACCGCACCGCAAAGGTTTCTCTAACCCCGTCTGGCGATAACCTCGGAGCAATCTCTGCCGATGTCACCAAGCGCCTCGAAGGCGTCACCCTGCCAACCGGCACCACAGCGACCCTAGGCGGTGTTAGCGCCGACCAGGCCGAGTCATTCGGCCAGCTGGGCCTGGCGCTTCTAGCAGCCGTTGCAATCGTGTTCGTGGTCATGG
The DNA here is from genome assembly GCA_041171945.1 of Actinomycetota bacterium. Taxonomy (GTDB): domain Bacteria; phylum Actinomycetota; class Actinomycetes; order Actinomycetales; family Microbacteriaceae; genus Rhodoluna. The sequence continues at coordinate 3,149 of JBEDKW010000107.1, read as the reverse complement.
TGGCAACCTTCTCCAGCCTCATCCAGCCACTGATCTTGCTGATCTCGATTCCGTTTGCGGCAACCGGCGCCTTGGTTGCACTTCTGGTTTCAGACACTCCACTAGGTGTGCCTTCTCTAATCGGTATGTTGCTCTTGGTTGGCATCGTGGTTACGAACGCCATTGTTCTAATCGACCTGATTAACCAATACCGCAAGCAGGGTCGCCCAATTCAAGAGGCAATCATGGATGGATCTCGTCAGAGACTTCGCCCAATCTTGATGACGGCCCTAGCCACCATCTTTGCGTTGACCCCAATGGCGCTTGGCTTCACCGGTGGAGGCGGATTTATCTCGCAGCCGCTAGCCGTAGTTGTAATCGGTGGATTGATTTCATCAACCGTGCTAACCCTGGTTATTGTGCCGGTCCTTTACTGGTTGGTTGAAGGTCGCGTTGAGCGCCGGGCAACCCGCAAAGCACGCAGAGCAGCCAAAAAGGCTCCGGCAGTGGCAGCAGTTGCTGCGGCCGCTTCAGCAGCAATTTGGCCGGCAGAAACGCTGTTAAACGACAGTGCTACAACCGACAATGGTCCAGCAGAACCTGAGGCTCCTTCGAGCTTCGACAGCTGGTTGCCGAAAGACCCCGCCTAAGACCCAACTCAGGCTTTAGGTAGAATTGGGAGGCTTCCGGCTAATGTCGGGGGCCTCCCCTATTTTTGGAATGTGATTGAGATTTCTGACCACCTAGTTTGGATCGACTGCGAGATGACCGGGCTTAGCCCAGAGTCTGACTGCCTCGTTGAGATTGCCGTAGTTATCACCAACTCAGAACTTGAAGTGTTGGATGCCGGCCTCGATGTAGTCATCAAGCCTCGCCCAGAGTCTTGGGCAAACATGAACGACTTCGTTCGTCAGATGCACACCGATTCAGGTCTCATCAACGAGGTTGAGGATGGCTTTGATCTTGCCGAGGCCGAAGAGCTAGTGCTCAACTACATCAAGCGCTTTGTGCCAACTGCCAAAGAGGCACCGCTAGCCGGCAACACCATCGGCACCGATCGCATGTTCATCAATAAATACATGCCGGCCCTCGACTCTCACCTGCATTACCGCAACATCGATGTGTCTTCGATCAAAGAGCTAACCCGCCGCTGGTATCCGCGCACTTACTTCCAGTTGCCTAAAAAGGATGGCGGTCACCGCGCCCTAGCCGACATCCTTGAATCTATTGCCGAGCTTCGTTACTATCGTCAAACCGTTCTAGTTGCCCAGCCTGGCCCAAGCACCGAAGAAGCCAAGGCAGCTGCAATCAACATCACGGGCAACAACTAGCTTCAACCTGATAGACTTCTCTGGTTATTGTGCGAAAGCACGATACATGGTGGGTATAGCTCAGCTGGTAGAGCGCCTGGTTGTGGTCCAGGAGGCCGCGGGTTCAAGCCCCGTTACTCACCCGAAATGAAAATCCCGATGACCAACGTCATCGGGATTTTCTATTGAGACCACCAAGAGACCTGAGTCTTCGTCAAACTAATTGGGAACCCCTGAGCAAAACTACTTAGCTGGCGTTAGCCTTCTCGATTAGCAGCTCACGAACGCGTCCGGCGTCTGCGGAGCCTTTCATGGCCTGCATAACCGCACCGATGACAGCACCGGCGGCCTGCATGCGACCCTCGCGAATGGCATCTAGAACGGCTGGCTGCTTGGCTAGCGCTTCATCGATGGCAGCGATTAGCGCACCATCATCAGAGACAACCTCGAGGCCACGAGCGGCCACGATTTCGGCAGGTGAGCCCTCACCGGCAAGAACATAGGTGAGCACTTCACGAGCCATGCGGTCGTTTAGCTTGCCAGATTCCACTAGCCCGGCCAACTCGGCAACGTAAGCACCCGAGATTTCTAGGTCAGTCACGTCTTTGTCTTGGCTGTTTGCGATTCGAGCCAATTCGCCAGTCCACCACTTGCGAGCAGCCTGCGGCTTGGCACCAGCGGCAACGGTTTCATCAATTTGGTCCATAAGACCGGCGTTGATTACATCGCGGAATTCAAGGTCGGCAAAGCCCCACTCGGCCTGCACGCGCTTGCGGCGGTCGGCTGGTTTCTCTGGCAGGGTTGCGCGAATCTCTTCGATCCAGGCCTTTGAAGGCTGAACCGGAACAAGGTCTGGCTCTGGGAAGTAGCGGTAGTCATCGGCGTCTGACTTTGGGCGACCAGAAGAGGTTGCACCCTTGTCTTCGTGCCAGTGGCGAGTCTCTTGAATGATTGCGGTGCCCTTGGCGAGAAGTGCCGCTTGGCGCTGAATTTCATAGCGAACCGCGCGCTCAATTGAGCGAAGCGAGTTTACGTTCTTGGTTTCGGTGCGAGTTCCGAGCTTCTCTTGACCGTGTGGGCGAAGAGAAACGTTGGCGTCACAGCGCACGTTGCCGCGCTCCATCTTGGCATCTGAAACGCCAAGACCCTTCACGATTTCGCGAACGTAACGCACGTATGCTGCAGCGAGCTCAGGAGCCTCGGCACCAGCGCCATAAACCGGCTTGGTGACAATTTCAACCAAAGGAACACCGGCGCGGTTGTAGTCGACGAGTGAGTATTCGGCACCCTGGATGCGGCCGGTTGAACCACCGATGTGGGTCAGCTTGCCGGCGTCTTCTTCCATGTGGGCACGTTCGATTTGCACGGTGTGCTTGGTGCCAGAAGGCAACTCAACATCTAGGTGACCCTCGAAAGCGATTGGCTCATCGTATTGCGAGGTCTGAAAGTTCTTGGCAAGGTCTGGGTAGAAATAGTTCTTGCGAGCGAAACGACCGTTAGGAGCAATCTCGCAATCTAGCGCTAGACCGATGGCAATGCTCGACTCGATGGCTTTGCGGTTAACGGCCGGAAGTGAGCCTGGCAAAGCGATGCAGATTGGGCAAACGTTGGTGTTTGGCTCATCGCCAAACTCGTTGCGGCAACCACAGAACATCTTGGTCTTGGTGTTGAGTTCAACGTGAACCTCTAGACCGATAACAACCTCGAACATCTCGAGAGCCTTCTCGTAGTTCATCAATTCGTCTTTAGCCATTAGCCGCGAACCTCCAACTCAGGTGCAAAATCAATCATTCGCTTGCCCCAGATGTCTTCGTGCATCTTTTCAAGAGCCGCTCCAACTTGGTAGAGACGAGCGTCGGC
>JBEDKW010000106.1:4962-5493 GCA_041171945.1 Actinomycetota bacterium | reverse complement strand
ACCAATGACTTCGAAGGAGGCTTCTCTGCTTTGAAATTCGGCTACCGCTTCATCTAAGGCAATCGGTGTCGAGGCTGCGCTCTGAATAAAGAGCGAGGACAGACCGAGGCTCAGTGCAACGCCGACCATGAGCAGCATTTTTTTCATTTAGAACTCAACTGCGAAGAACAGAGTCACCCATAAAACGGCAACGCAAACCCAAACGATCAAAGTGTCACCAGATTTTTGAATCCGGCAAACAACTTGTCGCCAATGCCGCCAACACTCAGTAGGTCTTCTTTTTTCTTGAATCCGCCATTAGCCAATCTCCAGTCGATTATTCTCGACGCCAGTGCTGGGCCCACTCCTGGCAGAGTCTCTAACTCTGCTTGGTTAGCCCTGTTGAGACTGATTAACGCCACTCCGGAAGCGGCACTTCCTTGGGTTGGCGCTTCGCCTATTTTTAGCACTAAGACTTGCTCGCCATCACTCAGCGCCCGGGCCAAATTGATGCTCGCTTGGTCTGCATCGACGCCAAAGCCGCCGGCTGCG
>JBEDKW010000106.1:3585-4922 GCA_041171945.1 Actinomycetota bacterium | reverse complement strand
AACCTGCCTCGAGGTTGTAAATTCCGGGTGATTTAACCTCGCCAACCACGTGAACAAAGATGGCCGCGTTTTCTACCGTGGATGTTGCTGGCCTATCGACAGCCACCACTGGTAGCGCAGCGCTTCCTCCGTTGGCCACTGAGCTTATTACGAAGACCACCGCGATTATGAGCGCCGCTAGCAATAGCAAGAGTTTCTTGCTGAGCGGAGCAGTGCCCGCCAGAGCTTCTCGAGTTTTTTCCTTTAGCCAATCCACTCGGCAAAGTTAGACCCGCAGGGAGCCCGCCGACTCAACGGACGACTCACTTGTGGAGAACTATTTATCTGGTTGCTATGTTGACAAGTTTTGGTGCACGCACAATCACGTTGGCAATTTCTTTGTCGCCGATAGCTTTTTTGACCGCATCCGAGTTAAGTGCAAGGTTTCGAAGGTCCTCTTCGGAGATGTCGATTGCTACTTCGAACTTGTCTCGAACCTTGCCGTCAACCTGCGCAATGGCAACAATCGAACTCTCAACTAAGAGACTCAAATCTGCTTCTGCCAGCTGGGCTAAAGCAACGCCGGGCTGGTGGCCGAGTTTCGCCCACATGTCTTCCGCTGTATACGGAGCAAACAGAGACAAAGCCTTTGCCACGGTCTCCGCAGCCTCGCGAACAGCTGGATCAGCGGCTCCGACTGAACCATCGATTCCCTTGCGAAGCGCGTTCACCAACTCCATGATCTTGGCTACTCCAACATTGAATTTGAAGCCCTCGATGAGTGGCCCGAAGTCTCGCAAGAAAGTATGGGTTGCCTTGCGAAGCTCTTTATTACCGGAGGCAAAATCGATGCCGGGTTCGCTCCTGACATCGTTGGCCGCACGCCAAGCTCGAGCTAAGAATTTGGCCGAACCGCTTGGCGAAACATCTGCCCAGTCGATGTCGTCTTCTGGTGGACCCGCGAAAGACATAGTTAGTCGAACCGCATCGATGCCGTGCTCGTCTAGCTGCTCGCTGAGAGCAACGATGTTGCCTCGAGACTTTGACATAGCGCTGCCTGCCATCAGAACCATTCCCTGGTTCAACAAGCGAGTAAAGGGCTCTTCAAAATCGAGATAGTCAAGATCGTGGAGCACCTTGGTCACGAAGCGCGCGTATAGCAAGTGCAAAATCGCGTGCGTTACACCACCGACATATTGGTCAACCGGAGCCCAAGCTTTTGCCTCTTCAACTGGGAAGGCGACCTCGGTGGAATTTGGAGATAGGAAACGAAGGAAGTACCAGGACGAGTCAACAAAGGTGTCCATAGTGTCGGTATCGCGCTTTGCATCGATGCCACACTTAGGGCACTTTACGTT
>JBEDKW010000106.1:0-3565 GCA_041171945.1 Actinomycetota bacterium | reverse complement strand
CCGCCGAGAGGCGAAGTGCCCTTTGGCTTGAGATCTAGTCCCTCCGTAGAAGGCAACACCACAGGAAGTTGGTCTGCCGGAACAGGAACCTCTCCACAGTTGGCGCAGTGAATGATTGGGATCGGAGTTCCCCAGTAGCGCTGCCTCGAAATTAGCCAGTCGCGGAGGCGGAAGTTCTTGGTTTTTTTGCCCTTGCCATCAGCAGTCAGCACTTCGGTGATCTTGCTGATTGCAGCAGCTTTGCCTAGGCCATTGAACTCACCCGAGTTGATGAGGGTGCCCTCGCCAGTGGTTGGAACGCCCGAAACAATTGGGTCTTCTTCGCCGGTGTCGACAACTGCACGGATTGGAAGACCAAATGTCTTGGCGAAATCGAAGTCTCGTTGGTCATGAGCAGGCACTGCCATGATTGCGCCGTGACCGTAATCAGCCAACACATAGTCGGCTACCCAAATTGGCAACCTTTCGCCATTGACTGGATTGATTGCGAAGCGATCTAGCGAGACACCGGTTTTTGGCCGGTCGGTGGCAAGTCTTTCGATGTCGTTCGACTGCTTGACCAAATCTAGGTAAGCCTCGAAAGCCGCACGCACTTCATCGCTGGCCTCGGCGGCAATCTCTGCAGCTAGAGCACTATCTGGGGCAACCACCATAAAAGTGGCACCGAAAAGGGTGTCCGGTCGAGTGGTGAACACGCTAACGGGTTCGGCTCGGCCTTCAATCTCGAAGTCAACGTCGGCGCCGTGTGAACGGCCAATCCAGTTGCGCTGCATGGATAGAACCTTGGTCGGCCAAGCACCCTCGAGGGTGTCTAGGTCATCCAGCAGGCGGTCGGCATAGTCGGTGACCTTGAAGTACCACTGGGTGAGAGCTTTTTTGGTGACCACGGTGTCACAGCGCTCACAGAGGCCCTGAACAACCTGCTCGTTGGCCAACACGGTCTGGCAACTAGGGCACCAGTTGACGTTCGAGTTCTTGCGGTAGGCCAAGCCCTTGTTGTAGAACTCCAAGAACAACCACTGGTTCCAGCGGTAGTAAATCGGGTCGGAGGTGATTAGAACGCGGTCCCAGTCAAATGAACACGCGTAGCGGCGCATCGACGCCTTCTGCTGGGCAATGTTGTCGTAGGTCCAGCCTTTAGGGTCTAGGCCGCGCTTAATCGCTGCGTTTTCAGCCGGAAGGCCGAATGAATCCCAGCCAATCGGGTGCATCACGTTGTAGCCCTTTTGAACCCAGTAGCGAGAGATTACATCGCCAAGTGCGTAGGCCTCCGCGTGGCCCATGTGCAAGTCGCCAGATGGGTATGGAAACATGTCGAGCACGTACTTCTTTGGCCGAGGGTCGCCTTGAATGCCGGAGTCAAATGGGCGAAGTTCATCCCATACTGGCAGCCACTTGTCTTGAATAGCGGCTACGTCGTATTCGTTCTCAGTGGCCTCGGGCGCGTTTTGCTCGGTCATGTGCTCGCTTTTCGTGAATTATTCGGGAACTGATCCCTAAGAGAAGGTTACCTGTTTGCCCAAGGGTCTGGGGCGTCCAGCGCCTGAAGTAAAGCCTGTGCCTTGAGTCTGATTTCTTCAAACTCAGCCTGAGGTTCCGAGTCTGAGGTGATTCCGCCGCCCACCCCGATTGAGAGTCGGTCACCTTCAAAAATTATTGACCTGATTGTCATGGCAAATTCGGCAGAACCATCGAAGCCGAAGTAGCCAAGTGCACCTGAATAAGCGCCTCTTGAACACCCCTCGAGTGCGTCAATAATTTGCATGGCCCGAATTTTTGGTGCACCGGTCATAGAGCCACCGGGAAAAGCGGCCTGCAGCGCTGAAACAGCGGTCTGCCCTTCTCGCAACTGCGATTGCACAGTGCTAACTAATTGGTGGACTGTGGCGTAGCTTTGCACTTCAAAGAGTTTTGGCACCGCAACGGAACCAGGCTGAGACACGCGACCAAGGTCGTTTCTCATGAGGTCGACGATCATTAGGTTCTCGGCGCGCTCTTTTAGGTTTTGACCAAGTTCGACTGCTGCCGCCTCATCAACCAACGGGTCTTCATCTCTTGGGCGAGTGCCTTTGATTGGCATAGTGCTCAGTGTTCCACTGGGTTCAACCCTGAGAAACATCTCGGGCGAAGTGCTCACCACTTCGAGCTCGCCAATGCGCAGGTAGGCAGCGTATGGCGCTGGGTTTGCAGCTCTCAACTTCATGAACACATCAAGGGCATCGAGGTTGTGTTTCATTCGAATCTGGTTGGTTAGACAGATTTGATACACGTCTCCAGCGGCAATGTGCCTTTGCGCGCTGGTAATCATTGCTAAGTACTCAACTTCATCGTGCTGCACCGACACATCAGACACCAAGCCGCCAGAGCGAAGCATTTGGTAGGAGGCAACTTGGCCGGCAACAAGCCCCAGCCGAAGTAGCGCTGAATGATGCCAGAGGTCGAACTCGTTCTGACTCTCAAAAAGCCCAATGAAAAAAAGACTTCGGGCAGCATGGTCGAAAACAACTGCACGATCGATGTGCATGAAGTGAGACTTGGCCTCGTAGTCCACCAGCCCGACAAGACCCGGCCTAAAACTAAAAGGCAATTCAGGGATGGAACTCTCGGAGCTAGAAATATCGGCAAGCTGGACAGCCAACCATCCAAAGGATTCGGACTCGACTCTTTCAGACCTACTGCTGGCTCCGATTACGCTAAAACGCTCGGTGGGATGAGTCTCCCGATCAAGCCAAAATGAATTTGGTTCCTCGGCGAAATAGACGATAAAAGCATCTGCTGGAGAGACCCAGCCACGAAGCGAAGCAGCGAAAAGTCGCATTAGTGGCAACCTCTCTAGCTCTTCGGGTTCTGGGTGGTTCGGTTCATAATCTAGATTAGTTGCACAGAAGAATGACTCAGAGAAAGGAGCCAAATCTTGTACGAGAATGAACAGGTTTTTCGATTTGAAAATGGCTCTCTGAGTTTGGTTAGCGACCCTACCGGCGAGGCTTCGCTAGCCGTTGCCGACTCTTGGCTGGTTGACGAGGGTCGGTCACTCGGGGCCAGTGCCCACTTTGAGCGTTTCAGCCAATGGGTTCGCGAATCATCTGCCGTCTCAGACACCGAAATTGCGGCCTTCATCCAAGCAGTCAGAAACAAAATTCCGGTTGAGGGCAAATGGTTTCCGCGGCTCGAGTTGCATTCCGAAGCCGTGGCATCAAACCAACTCTTTCTTCGCCTGCGAGAGTCTCCTGAGCTACAGAAGGCCATCACACTCTGGACCTACCCAGAGCCAGACCCCCGAACAAATCCCATGATTAAAGGCCCGGATTTGAGTCTCTGCCAGCAGATGCGCAGAAAGGCTGCCATTCACGGTGCCGGCGAAGCCGTGATTCTAAACCGAGCTGGCTATGTTGCCGAAGGCGCCTTGAGTTCTTTGGTGTGGTGGCGCGGCGATGTGCTGTGTGCCCCGGGCGATGACATCGCCTGGCTGCCCAGCATCACGCGTGATTTCGTGCTCGCTACCGCTGGCCAAATGGGCAAGAAAATACGCTTTGAGTCAGTGAGTCCAGCAGACCTTGTTGGG
>JBEDKW010000105.1:0-3600 GCA_041171945.1 Actinomycetota bacterium | reverse complement strand
AGACATGATGGTGACAGCAGCGCCGAAGACGATTGAGAGCACAAAGTTTAAGGTTGCTGCACCCGCGGCTAGAGCGGTTCGGGGTTTCGGTGCGGCCGGCTTAGAGGCTTTCGCCTTCGAAGCGAACTTGGTTCCGGCAACAATTCCGATGACAACAATCACCTGGATGATCACCCAAACCCAGACCTCGAGGTCGGTGCGGGTGACGTCGTAAACCACCAGCCCGAAGATGATGGCTGCGGCAGTTGCCAGAATTGGCACGGCGTAGCCGAGGCCTAGCGCTTTTTGAGCCTCGCTCAGGCCTTTCTTTTCGTCATGGGCTTCTTCTCTAAGGTCTTTGCGAAACACAAAGGCCCGAAGCAAAACCACGACCACCAGAGCGGTGGCCAAGAGAATAGGAACGTAGACCCCTAGAAAGCGCAGCCACAGGTTTTCGGTGCGACCCTGGAATAGGTTGAACGCTGACAAGAAGTTGCCGATGGCAAATACGGCGCCCGCAGCCAAGCCGATGATCACGGCAAGGTTGCCAAATCGGTGGGCAGCTCTGGCCAAGCGGTTGTCTTCGCCAAGTTCTAGCCTGGCGCGAATGGCAAGATTCTGACCAAACATCGCAGCGATTGACCCAGCCGCAATGCCCGCCAAAAATAGGTAGGTCGAAAACTTAAGCTCCGACGCTTTTGCGTAGTCGTAGCTCACATAGAGGTCGGTATATTGAGCGACCATAAAAAACACCCAAGCAACCACCAAACCAATTAGCGGTAAAGCGATTGCGCGGTGTGCGAGCGAGATTGTTTTCATAGTTCAAGAGTAAACCTGAACTACTAGTCGCCTTCAACCTTAATAGTCTGGATTGTGCCAGTAATTGTGCCCACCAAGGTGTCTCCGGTGAACTCAGAAGTTGGGGCATCTTTAACGATGCGGCCTAGGCGCAAGACGATGATTCGGTCGGTCACCTCAAGAACGTGAGGCAGGGTGTGGGAGATGAAAATTACTCCTAGGCCCTTCTTCTTGGCGTTCTTGATGATCTGAAGAACCTCGCCAGCCTGGCGTGCGCCAAGGTGGTTGGTTGGTTCATCCAAGATGATGACCTTCTGTGCCCAAGCAACGGCGCGGCCAATGGCCACTGCCTGACGCTGACCACCAGAAAGCTGAGAAACCGAGCGGTTAGAAGCCGGAACAGCGATTCCGACTGCCTCTAGATCTGCGTGAGCCTGGTGTTCCATCTCTTTCTTGGCCAAGAAGCCAAGCTTTCCGAGGATGCCCGGCACGAACTTTTCGCGACCAAGAAAAACATTCTGCGAGACGGTTAGGTGAGGTGCAAGGCCTGAGTCTTGGTAGAGGGTTTCAACGCCGGCGTCTAGAGCTTCACGCGGAGATGACCAGGTGCGCTCAACGCCATCCAAGAAAATTTGGCCACCGTCTGGGGCGTGGGCGCCCGAAAGCACCTTTACCAAAGTTGACTTGCCGGCACCGTTGTCGCCAACTAGGCCGATAACTTCACCCGCGTGCAACTTGAGGCTTGCGCCGTCGAGTGCAACAACCGAGCCATAGCGCTTCGAGACGTTTTTTACTTCGTAGATAACTTCGCCGGTCATTATTTGCGTCCGTTCTTGTTCTGCAATGTCTGTGCTGCAACGGCCGCTGCGATAAGAACCGCAACAACCACCTTTTTCCAGTCTGGGGCAACACCAATCATGATGAGGCCCGACTGAACTGTGAAGAGAATTAGGGCACCGAATACGGTTCCGAGGATGCGGCCGACACCACCCATAAGTGATGCACCACCGATAACGACAGCTGCGATTGCGTCTAGCTCGCGACCGGTTCCTGATGAAGGAGAGCCGGCGCCGAGGCGAACGTAAACGTAGATTCCGGCGAGGCCGGCAAGAGCACCCGAGAGTGCGTAAATCTTTGTGATGTGACGCTCAACGTTGATGCCCGCGCCACGAGCAGCGAAGGTGTTTGAACCAATCGCGTAGGTGTAGAGACCGAAGCGTGACTTGTGTAGGAACAAGCCAACGATGGTGACAACGATGGCAACCACAACAACGGCCCATGAGAGTGGGTTCGCCTTTGGGTCCATCGCAGAGATTAGGGAGAAGTCGTTGGCGCTGCCGATAGGCATGCCGTTTGACAAGATCACCGAGAAACCGAGGCAGGCACCCATGGTGGCCAGGGTTGCGATGAAAGGAACAATCTTGAACTTGTTAATCAAGAATGCATTGACCAGACCCACGAAGAGTCCGACGCTGACTGAAACTACTGTTCCGACCAATAGCGGCCAAGCGGCAGCAGAGCCGTTGACTGTGGAGTCGACCCCAACGATGTTGAACATCGTCCAGGCTGCTACAACTCCGGAGAGACCAATGATGGCACCGACCGAAAGGTCGATACCGCCACTGATCACAACGAAGGTTTGACCGACAGCAATCAGAACAACCGAACCCCAGTCTGTTAAGACGTTGTTCGCGGTTGCCGCCGAAAGGAACTTCGGCTCCAGCACCGAGAAGATAACGATCAAAATGATCATTACTCCCACGAGGATGGTGCTCTGGTTTGAACCCAGAGATGAAAGCCGGGCTAGGAGCGGGGACTGAGCCTTGCTCTTCGCTGCTGTCTGATTGCTGTCGGTCATTATTTCCTACTTCTTTTTAATTCGATTTTGCTCTACGGGACTAAGGATTAGTTAGCTACGTAGGTGTACTTTGCTAGGTCTGCATCTGAAGTCTCAGCAGTCAAAGCAACGTTAGGGATAACAACTTCACGTGCAGTGGTGGTTGAACCGGTCTTGATGTACTCAACCAAGGTCTTGATTGCTAGGCGAGCTTCAGCAGCTGGGTCCTGAGCGATAAGAGCGGTGAAGATACCTGACTTGATCTTTGCAACGTTGTCTGGGTAAGCGTCGTAACCTACTAGGCCAACCTTGCCAACTAGACCCTTAGCCTCAAGTGCAGCAGCTGCACCAGATGCGTTGGTTCCATCGATAGCGAAGATACCTGAGAGGTTAGGGTACTTGGTCAACCAGTTGTTTACGTTGGTTGCAGCCTTCTCAGGGTTTGACTCCGAGTAAGCAACATCCTTGATTTCGATGCCTGGGTAGGTTGAAGCTACTGCAGCCTTGAAGCCCTCTAGACGAGCAACGTTGGTGGTTGCGGTTGCTGAGGTTAGACCGATAACAACTTCGTACTTCTTGCCCTCGGTGTAACCGATCTTCTTGGCAAGAGCTTCAGCAGCCTTTGCGCCACCGTCTTCGTTGTCGCCAGTGATGAAGGTTAGAACGTCGGTTAGGTCGCCAACGCGGGTGTCAACGTTTGCAACTACGATGCCTGCGGCAACTGCCTTAGCAACTGAAGCCTGAAGAGCGGTTGGGTCGGTTGGGATAAGAACTAGACCGTTTGGCTGCTGTGCAAGCACGGCGTCAACGATTGGAATCTGGGTCTCAGGTGAGTAGTTTGATGGGTCGCCCTGCCAGATCAGGGTTACGCCCTGAGCAGCGGCTTCTTCTTCAGCGCCAAGCTTCATGGCCTGGAAGAATGGGTCAGACTCTGCACCCATTACGAATGCGATTGTGATTTCTTCTTCTGGTGCTGCGGTCTCTTC
>JBEDKW010000104.1:3643-6732 GCA_041171945.1 Actinomycetota bacterium | reverse complement strand
CAACACGATGACCGCGATGGCGCCAAAACTTACTGCAACCCACTGCAAAGGCCGGAGCTTTTCTTTTAGGAAAAACACTGCCAGCAAAATGGTGACCAACGGGTTGATGAAGTAGCCCAGCGAGGACTCAACTATTTGATGATTGGCAACCGCGATCACATAGACCTGCCAGTTGACCATGATGAACACGGTGCTCACGATGAGCCAACCTAGCAATTTGGGTTGACGCAAAACCGGCAGCAGATCTCTTCCGGCACGAGTGAAGGCAATCAGTGCGGCTGCGACTACAAAGCCAAAAATTATGCGCCAGGCCACTACTTCAAACGGGGAGGCAAAGCTCAGCAGTGAAATAACGAGTGGAAAACTTCCCCAGATTAGATAGGCGCTCAGGCCAAAAGAAAACCCCCGACCAAGGTCGGGGGTTTTCTGAGTTTTCATAGTTCTTAGCGTACGACCACTGCAAGCACATCGCGAGCTGAGAGCACTAGGTACTCTTTGCCGTTGTACTTGAGTTCGGTGCCGCCATACTTGGAGAAAATAACCTTGTCGCCAACAGCTACGTCGATAGGAATGCGAACACCCTTGTCGTCTACGCGGCCAGGACCGACGGCAATAACCTCGGCCTCTTGTGGCTTCTCTTTAGCGGTGTCTGGAATTACCAGACCCGACGCGGTAACCTGCTCGGCCTCAACCGGCAAAACTACGATGCGATCTTCAAGCGGCTTAATTGAAACCGACATTTTGACCTCTTCTATGTATAAATCATTGGTTTGTTAGCAGTCTAAGGTGCCGAGTGCTAACTCAAACTCTAAAGCATGGCTTGGCCTTGGTCAAGGTGAGAGGCATCGGTCGATGCCATTGGTAGCCTTGATAAATGGACCGCGAAGACTTTATCCGCCTACTTTCACCGGCTGGGCAGTCTCTATTGGCGCAGGTTGGGCACCTCGACGCCAAGGCCGATGTGGTGAAACTGGTTTCTAAACTTCGTGCCGATGGCCACGACCCAATGTTGGTTGCCGCAGTTCTAAGCCAGGCCAAACTCAGACGTCGAGCCGTTGCCAAATTTGGCCCCTTTGCCGATCAAATGATTTTTACCGAAGCTGGGCTAGAGCAGGCTTCTCGCCTGAGCGTGGCTGCCCTTCACGCCGGTCGTTTCCGCGATGCCCACATCGATGACGTTGCCGACCTGGGATGTGGAATCGGTGCTGAATCATTGGCGATGGCCAGCCTGGACATCAAAGTGCACGCGTTTGAAATCGATGAGGTAACCGCAGCGGTAGCCACCTATAACCTGGCGCCCTTTGACAACGCCGCAGTTGAGCAAGCCGATGTCACCAAACTGGATTTATCGAAATTCGGTGGGCTGTTTTTTGACCCGGCCAGACGCGAACTAGGTGGCCCCGCCAAGGAGCGCGCCGCACGCAAGTTTGACCCGATGGCATTCTCCCCCGCCTTCGATTTTGTTGTCGAGGCCGCATCCAAAAAACCAACCGGCATCAAATTTGGCCCGGGTCACCCACACGAGGGCATTCCGGCTGAAGCCGAAGCGCAATGGGTTTCGGTGGGCGGCGACCTAGTTGAATTGAGCCTCTGGTTTGGTTCAGTTTCTCGCCCCGGCATCAAGCGGGCCGCGCTGCTGATAACCCCGGATGGCAAACACGAACTCACGAGTGATTCAGCACAACGCCAAGACGCTGACCTAGGGCCTCTCGAGAGCTTTGTTTATGAGCCAGACAACGCCATTATTCGCTCGCACCTGATTGGCCAGCTGGCCGAGAAGGTCGGCGCACACATCTTTAGCCCCGAGATTGCCTACCTAACCTCGAGCCAAGAGATTGCTTCACCTTGGCTCAAGGGCTACCGAGTCGTCGATGACTTGGCTTTTGATCGCAAGAAGTTGAAGGCCTACCTGAGGGCCAAAGACGTTGGAACTCTAGAGATTAAGAAGCGCGGCTCCGACATCGTGCCCGAGCAGTTGCGCAAAGAGTTGGCGCCCAAAGGAAAAAGCGCCGCCACTCTGATTGTTACCAGAGTGAACGACGCCCACCGAGTGCTTGTTTGCGAGCCGCTAAGGCCTTAGTCGTTGTCCATCATTGGGCCCCAGTTTTGCCAGTTTTCCCAGCCGTTGCCCATCATTGGACCCTCGCCAAACTGGCTGAGGCCGGCGAGCAGCAAGCCCACCCAGAACACGGTTGAGAGAATCCAGATTGCGATTGACGCGTAGCCAATAACGAGGCCGGCGATGGCCAAGCCGCGACCATTCTCGTGAGTCTTCTGAATCTGGGCCATTGCGATGTGGCCAGTGATGATGCCGGCGATGATGCCGAATCCGGTTAGCGAGGTGGCCAACGAAACCACTGAGAGAGTATTTAGTTTGGTGAAGTCATATTTCGGTTTTGCCACGGTTGCAACTGGTGCAACGCCTTCTTGTTCTGCCATGAGAAATCTCCTTGTTGTGTTGTCAGCATTGCTGAACTAACAAGAGTCCACCACCTCCGGCTGGGAGTGACCTGTGAACTATCTGCGAAATTATTGTGACGCTGGGAGCCTAATTTGGGGCCCCTCTCCTGCCTCCCTAGAGGGTTTGCACAGTGGTAACTGGCAGCGTTGAGTCGGCTCCAAAGTCTAGGCCGGAGGGTTTGCGACCGGCCATCACAAGCTGTGCACCCAAGGCCGCAATCATGGCGCCGTTATCGGTGCAGAGGTTTAGCGTTGGAATGCGAAGTTCGATGCCGTTCGCGGCGCAGCGCTCAGTGGCTAGCTCACGAAGTCTTGAGTTTGCCACCACGCCACCACCCAGCAGAAGTCTCGGAACGCCGTGATCGTTGCAGGCGGCAACCGCCTTGGTAACCAAAACATCGACAACGGCTTCTCTAAAGCTGGCTGCGACATCGGCCTTGTTGAACTCTTCGCCCTTGTTCTCAAAAACCTCGACCCAGCGGGCAACCGCGGTTTTGAGACCTGAGAATGAGAAGTTGTAGCGGTGCTTCTCCATGTCTTTGGGCAGGCTGAGCCCACGAGGAAAACGAACGGCCTTCGGGTCGCCGCCGAGAGCAGCGCGATCTATTTCTGGTCCACCCGGATACTTC
>JBEDKW010000104.1:0-3610 GCA_041171945.1 Actinomycetota bacterium | reverse complement strand
CCAAGCAATTCGACATCGTCGAGCAAGTCGCGAACCAGAAGGAGCGAGGTGTGACCGCCACTGACCAGCAGTGCGATTGTTGGCAACTCGATCTTGCCGCGTTCAAGAATGTCGACACCCACGTGGCCCACTAGGTGATTCACCGCATAAATCGGTTTATCGAGTGACACGGCGAGCGCCTTGGCAGCGCCAACACCGACCATCAGTGCGCCACCTAGACCGGGACCGTTAGCGACGGCAATGGCATCAATGTCTTTAAGGCTCAGGTTGGCCTTGGCAAGCGCTTCGCGGAGGGTTGGTTGCAGTGCCTCAAGGTGAGCTCGGGCGGCAATCTCAGGCACCACTCCTCCAAAACGGGCATGCTCTTCCATCGATGAAGAAATCACGTTGGCAAGCAGTGTGGTTCCGCGCACGATACCCACGCCGGTTTCGTCGCAAGAAGACTCAATCCCCAAAACGATTGGCTCTCGGCCAACTCCGCCCTTGGCAAATTCGAGTCGCATGATCCAAGCATCGATGCCGTCAGGTTGGTAATAGTTTTTGCGGGTATCGATGTGTTCGAAACCAAGTGAGCTATAGAGACCCTGCGCCACCGGGTTATCGGCGCGCACCTCTAAGAACATTTCGGCGGCACCGAGACGGCGGGCCTCGCCGATGAGTTGCACCATGAGCGCCCGGCCTAGGCCGCGACCCCTAGCCTCGTTGGCTACCGCGATGGTCTGGATGTCGCTTTGCGTGCTGGCCGGCACTTTGCTGAGACCGGCATAGCCAATCAGCTTTTCGTTCTCGTGCGCCACCAAGTAAACGGTGTGGTGCGCGAGTAACTCGAGACGCATGTTCTCTATCGACCAAGCGTCGGTTGCAAAACTATCGTGCTCGAGAGCCATGATGTCGGGCAGGTCGCTCTCAAGCCCAGTTCTAATCGACCAAGATGAACTCATCCGGTGACCTTCTTTGCTGGGGTTGGAACGGCATCTGGTGAACGCAGGTAAAGAGCGGTGACATCTTCGTCGGCGTTGCCATCAATCAGTTGAGCCTCGAAAACCTGACCAAGCTTGGTAGCACTGACCGGCAGCGATGTGGTGATTGGGTCGAGGCCTCGTTCTTGCATTAGCTCAGCTAGGGCGGCTGGCTTGATTACGCCCGGCCCATCGATGCGAATTGGAGCACCAGCCTTGGTAAGGCCTGAGTAAAGCGCCCAATAGACCTCACTGCGCCTGGCATCGGCGGTGATGAGTAGCGGGGTGGTCCCGCTCAAACTCGCCAGAATTGACTCGTCTTCTAGGGCCGACTTAGCAATGGCATCGAGGCTAACCACACCGAACAACTTCGCCTCAGCGCCCTCGGCAAACATCATGGCCGAAGCGATGCCAACCCGAAGGCCAGTGAACGGGGCTGGGCCGCGCCCAACTGCCACCGATGAAACTTGGCTGGCCTTGATGCCGGCCTGCGCCAACGCATCGGCGATTGCCTTGGCGATGCTCTCGGCGTGCGACATGTTGTCTGAAATGTTGATCTCGGAGCGTTGCACGCCACCCTCCAGCACGGCAACCGTGGTTCCGGCCGAAGAATCGATGCTTAGGAGCCAGTTAGTCATTTTGAGCCCGCTTCAAATACGGTGCTGGCCCAGCGGTCTCCGTGGCCCTCAATAGTCACTTTTCGGGTTTCGGTTTCTCCGGTGTGGTCACGTTCGATGACAACCTCTAGCCAGTTTTCAGCAATTCCGTCAGTGAGGCCCTTGCCCCACTCGACGAGGGTGATGCTGTTTTCAAAATCAATGTCTAGGTCATCCAGTTCGGCGGCGGTGCCAAGTCGATAGGCGTCAACGTGAACTAGGTTCGGGCCGCCACCAACTCGACGGTGCGTTCTGGCAATCACAAAAGTGGGGCTGGACACATTGCCGATGGCACCCATCGCTTCACCAACCCCCCGGGTCAAGGTGGTTTTGCCAGCGCCTAATGGGCCGGTCAGAAGAACTAGGTCTCCCGCTTCAAAGATTTGAGCCAAGCGCTCTCCCAGTTCGTGCATTTCTTCTGGGGTTTCAATTGTGAGCTTGGCGATTGTTCGCGAGCCCACTTATCCCTCTCGCCCAAGGTAGGTTCGCTTGAAGCGGCCACCCATGCGGGTCACAATTTCGTAGTTGATGGTGTCGCCGGCTCTCGCCAAATCGTCGGCCGAAGGAACACCGGCTGCTGGGTCTCCGAAGATAGTCACGGTGTCGCCAGCGTTCACATCGTCGTCGCCAACATCCAAGACAAATTGGTCCATGGCGATTCGGCTAAGAATTTGATATTTCTTGCCCTTGATTGAAACTTGAGCATTGCCACTGGCGTCGCGCGGAAGCCCCTCGGCATAACCAACTGCGACCAACGCAAGGTTTGCCTCACCCTTAGTTCGGTGAAGGTAGCCATAACTCACACCCTCGCCAGCGGCAACGCGCTTTACCTGGGTAACCAACGCAGTTGCAGTCATTGCCGGGCGAAGACCAAAGTCGGCAGAAGAGTTTTCGGTGAATGGCGAAAGACCATAGAGGGCCACACCCACTCGAACCATGTCATAGTGCGCCTGCGGGTATTTAATCGAGCCGTCGCTGGCGGTTAGGTGGCGAAGCTCAAAATCGATGCCGGCAGCTCGCGCTTGTTCAACAGCCACTTCAAAGCGTGCAATCTGCTTTAGGTCGTCGGCTTCTGAGGTGCAAGAAAGGTGACTAAAAATGCCAACCACTTGGATGAAGCCTTCGGCCACCAAGCCATGCGCGGTCTTTAGTAGTTCGGGCCATTCGGCCTCTGAAGAACCGTTGCGGCCAAGCCCGGTGTCGATCTTCAGGTGCACGCGGGCAACGCGGCCTAGGTGCTGAGCGGCGGTTGCTACTCGATCGAGTTGTTCGAGGTTGGCAAGGCCAAGTTCGATTCCGGCGTCTACTGCCGGCACAAAAGATTCGCGTGGGTCGTGAAGCCAAGCCAAGATTGGCAAATCGATGCCACCATCTCGAAGTTCTAGGGCCTCGGCCACATCGGCTACACCGATGTAGTCAGCACCGGCTGCCTCAAGCTTTTTAGCCACTTCGATCATGCCGTGGCCATAGGCATTGGCCTTGACCACTCCGCAAACGAGGGCTTTGCCAACTAGTGCACGCATAGTTTGAAGGTTTGCGGCAACGGCGTCTAGATCGATGATGAGTTCTCTCACTTGACGCCTCCTTCTTTGCCTTCAGCTACTACAAACGCAATAGCCATGCCTCCATCATGAGTGATGGATAAGTGAAACTTATCAATTCCGGCCGCATCGGTAATTTTTGCGGTCGCACCGGAAACCGCTAGAGACGGTTTGCCAAGTGCATCTTTTTCAACCGAAACCTCCTGCCAGTTCATTCCGCGTGGGTCGCCCACCGATTTGATGAAAGCCTCTTTAGCGGCAAACCGGCCAGCCAATGTGCGGGGTGAGCCGATACGTTCATCCGTGGTGAAAAGGCGCTCAACAAGTCTTGGCGTTTTAGCAATGGAGCGCTCGAAGCGGGCCAAATCGACCGCATCAACACCAACGCCAATAATCATGAGATTTGTCGAATTACTCGACTGTTACCGACTTAGCCAAGTTGCGCGGCTGGTCG
>JBEDKW010000103.1:0-3618 GCA_041171945.1 Actinomycetota bacterium | reverse complement strand
CCGCTCCGGTGGCCCGCAAGGTTATGCAGGCGGTGTTGAGAAAGTGAAGCCAGAAACAGGGCAGCTATACGGGGGTCGCTACAAGCTAATTAGTCGCATTGCGATTGGTGGCATGGGCGAGGTTTGGCACGCTCAAGATGAAGTGATTTTGCGCGATGTCGCAATCAAAATCCTCAAGCAGGAGTACATGGGTGACCCTGGCTTCCTCGAGCGTTTTAGAACTGAGGCGCGTCACGCAGCAATGGTTGACCACGAGGGCATCGCCAACGTTTATGACTATGGCGAAGATTCGGGTTCGGCCTACTTGGTGATGGAACTTGTGCCTGGTGACTCACTCGCTCGCATTCTCGAGCGCGACAAAACTCTGCCCGAGGATAAAGTTCTTGAGATCATCGCCCAAACCGGTCGCGCGCTTTTCGAAGCTCACGAAGCCGGCCTCGTGCACCGAGACATCAAGCCGGGCAACCTGCTGATCACACCCGGCGGCCAGGTCAAGATCACCGATTTTGGCATCGCGCGCGTTGCCGATCAGGTTGCGCTAACTGCCACTGGCCAAGTTATGGGCACGGTTCAATACCTGGCGCCAGAGCAAGCCACCGGCAAGCCGGCCACACCCTCAACCGACATTTACTCGCTCGGCATCGTGGCTTA
The DNA here is from genome assembly GCA_041171945.1 of Actinomycetota bacterium. Taxonomy (GTDB): domain Bacteria; phylum Actinomycetota; class Actinomycetes; order Actinomycetales; family Microbacteriaceae; genus Rhodoluna. The sequence continues at coordinate 2,967 of JBEDKW010000103.1, read as the reverse complement.
CGAAGCCCTCGCCGGCAAGCGCCCGTTCACCGGTGAATCGCAGATGGCAATCGCCATGGCTCAAATCAACCAAGCCCCGCCTTCCCTGCCGGCCGAAATCGACCAGCGAGTGGCTAACCTCGTCATGTCTTGCCTGGCCAAGAAGCCAAACCAGCGCCCAGAAAGCGCCTTGGCACTAGCCAAGCGCGCCGAGGCCCTGATGAGCACATCCCAGGTATTTATGCCGCCTACCCAAGTGATGCAAACCACTCAGGTCAGCGACACCACCGCAGTGATTCAAACCCACACCGACACCGCCCCGGCCCCAACTCAAGCGGTTGTTTGGCCTTGGATTGCAGTGATTGTCGCTCTAACCATCACCGCGCTTTCGGTTGTGGTGGCCATTGTGATGACCTCGATGCAGCCGGCACCAACGCAGTCGCCAACCCCGAGTGGCCCAAGCATCTCGCCAAGTGTCAGCCCGAGCGCAGTGACATCGGTGGTTGTTTTGCTTTCTGACATCAGCGGCAAGGATGTTTTTGAAGTTTCATCGCAGTTGAATGCCATGGGGCTAGTGGTGGTTTCGACACCGGGTGAAATTTTGCCACCGGATGATGTTCGCGTGATGACGGTTTATGAAGCTTCGCCGCTGGGCAAAATGGACACCGGTAGCTCGATTGAAATCTTCTACTACGTAGCCGACACCAGCGAACCTACGGTTAGCCCAGCACCAACTGTGGAACCAACCGTAAGCCCTAGCCCAACCCCGTAATCATCAACCAAATCTCAGCCTCGCTAACTAAACTGAGACCTAAATAAACATCTCGAGTGGAGCAATACATTGTCTGAAAACCAGCGGGTTATCGCAGGTCGCTATGAGGTCGGAAACCTCATCGGTCGCGGTGGCATGGCCGACGTCTATGAGGGTATCGACACCCGTCTGGGCCGAACCGTTGCAATCAAATTGCTCAAGGCAGATCTTGCCAACGACCCAAACTTTGAAGCCCGCTTTCGCCAAGAGGCCCAGGCCTCTGCTCGCATGGCGCACCCAACCATCGTTCGCGTTTACGACGCCGGCGAAGACACCGTCACCGACTCAAATGGCAACGAGGTTAAGCACCCGTTCATCATCATGGAGTTCGTTAGCGGCAAGCTGCTTCGCGACCTTTTGCACGAGCGCCGCCTCACCCGCACCGAGACTGTCGACTTTGCCTCAGGCGTTCTAACCGCTCTCGAGTTTTCGCACCGCGCCGGTGTAATTCACCGCGACATCAAAGCTGCAAACGTGATGATCACCGATGGTGGCCTAGTGAAGGTCATGGATTTCGGTATCGCCCGCGCAGTGTCTGACTCATCGGCAACCATGGCGCACACCACCGGCATCATGGGCACCGCCCAATATTTCTCACCGGAGCAAGCCAAGGGTGAAACCGTTGACTCTCGCACCGACCTTTATTCAGCCGGAGTTTTGTTATTCGAAATGCTTGCTGGCCGCCCACCTTTCAAGGGCGAGACCGCAGTTTCGGTTGCTTACCAGCACGTGAGCGAGGCCGTGCCGGCCCCATCGAGTTTTGACCCGAGCATTTCACCAGAGCTAGACGCAGTTGTTCTTCGCGCACTAGCCAAAGACCGCAACGACCGTTTTCAGACCGCCGAAGAGTTTCGTGAACACCTAGTGGCAGCGGCCAACGGTTCGCCAGCAACGGCAGCCACCGCTGTTGTTGTGCCGGCAGAATTGCCAGTTGAAGAGCCTGCTGAAGAAGTTGCAGCGCAGACCACAGCCGAGGAACCGGCCGAAGCAGTTGAGACCCCGGCCGAAGCAGCCGCAGTTCCAGATGACCTAGACGATTTCGAGGCCATGCTGGCCGGTGCCGGCGAAGCGACCGTGGTGATGCCTCAGGCAGTCGCCCCAGTTTCGCCAGTTGTCGCAGCCGCGCCAATCGCGCCACCGACCTCAATTCCTTACACTCCAACCACCCAAAACATCCCGAGCGATTCAGGCCCGGCAACCAATCCGTTTGCAACCCTCGGCGTCGAGTTGCCAACCCAGACCTCGTCACAGCCAGTTACCACGATGAACCGTGGCGGCAAGCCTTCGGCCGGCCTACTTTGGGGTCTTGGTTCTGGAATCACGGTGGTTTTGGTTGGTCTAGTGGTTTGGCTCATCGCCCTCGGCGGCATGAACTTCAGCATCACTCCCGGCGCCGGTGGCATTCCGGTAGCCGACGTGACCAACAGCACCTATTTCAACGGCTACAACACTCTCACCGAGCAAGGTTTGCTAGTCACCAAGATCTCTGAGGCCAGCGACACCGTGCCGGTTGACACCATCATTCGCACCGATCCGATTGCCGGAACATCCGTGCCTGAAAAGACTTTGATCACGGTTTATGTTTCGAGCGGCAAGAATGTGGTTCGCGTGCCGACCCTGATTGGGCTCACCGAGTCAGAGGCAGCCACGGCGCTCATCACCGCCAAGCTGGCGCTCGGCACCATTACTCAAGCCAATAGCGCCTCGGTTGAACTGGGCAAAGTTATCGAAAGCGACCCGGTCTTGAACACCGAAATCGCTGAGGGCACCGTGGTGAACCTCATCATCTCGAATGGCAAAGTCATGGTTCCAGATGTTCGCAACCTAGACATCAGCGAGGCTCGCAACATTATGACCGCCACCGATGTGGGTTTCACGGTTTCAATAACCACCGTGGATGTTTGTGCCGGCACTCAAGGAACAATCGTGACTGATCAGTCGATTTTGCCTGGTCTTGCCGACCAGCGTTCGGCAATTATTCTGTATGTTGCCTGCAACCCATAAGGGCTAATAGCCAAGTTTTTGCTTTGCTGAATTAGAACTTAACCATTGGGCTTAGGCCCTTGGCACGTTCGGCTGCGCCAACCAAACCGATTGACTCCAACCAGTTTCCAAGCATTTGGTAGCCACCCTCGGTAAGCACCGATTCTGGGTGAAACTGCACGCCATAAATCGGC
>JBEDKW010000102.1:0-4618 GCA_041171945.1 Actinomycetota bacterium | reverse complement strand
CAACTCCGGTGTCATCCCCGGTGAGGCGACCCGTTGCTGGGTCGAGCACGGCTACTCCCCTAGCCCGCAGGGTCGCCACATTTGAAATCGTCGCTGCGTTGGTCCACATTTCGGTGTGCATCGCTGGTGCAAGCAAGATTGGGGCGGTGGTCACCAGAAGGGTGTTGCCAAGCAGGTCATCGGCGATGCCGGCTGCAAAGCGAGCCAGAAAGCTAGCCGTGGCTGGAGCAACGATGATGAGGTCGGCTTCTTTACCGAGCTCAACATGTTTAACGGTGGCTACATCGGTGTAAAGGTCTGGGTCAACCGAATTGTGAGACAAAGCCTCAAGAGTCGTGGCACCAACGAAACGCAGAGCGTTCTCAGTTGGAATCACCTTTACGGTGTGACCAGCTTCAGTGAGGAGTCTGATTATTGACGTTGCTTTATAAGCCGCGATACCGCCGGTAATACCAACGATTACGTGCATGACGAGCTCGAGCCTAGGGGCTAGTTACTCTGATGCGTGCTTGGCCAGTTTGTTCTGGTCAATTTCATGCATCGCGATGGTGAGAGGCTTCTCGTCAACGGTTGCCTCAACAAGTGGGCCAACGTTGCTAAACAGGCTGCCTTCGTGAAGGGCTGAGTAGTAGTCGTTAATCTGACGTGCACGCTTTGAAGCGAAGATGACTAGTTCGTACTTTGAAGTCACCTTGCTCATTAGGTTGTCAATGGCTGGTGAAACGATGCCTTCTAGCTTGTCAGACATGGGTCAACTTTCTGTTGTCTTGCGAAATTTTTGGAAGGGCGGATTCTAAAACCGCTAAGCCTTCATCAAGTCTACGACTTCATTGGCACATCTGGCCACATCATCGTTAATAACCACGTGATCAAAATGCTCCCGAGCCTGCATCTCTTGCTTGGCTGTTTCCAATCGCACTGCCTGCTCAGCCTCGGATTCAGTGCCACGACCCTTGAGTCTTCGCACTAATTCATCCCAGTTTGGTGGAGCGATAAAAATAAGTTTTACCTCGGGCATGGCGGCTTTGATTTGCTCTGCACCTTGAATGTCTATCTCTAGAAGCACCAACTGGCCGGCTGCGAGGGCATCGACTACCGGCTGCTTTGGGGTTCCATATTTATTGTGTCCGTGCACCACCGCATATTCCAGCATCTGGCCATCGGCAATCAGTTCGTCGAACTTCTCATGGGTCAAGAAGAAATAACTTTTGCCTTCGACTTCGTCTGGTCGTGGTGCGCGAGTTGTTGCCGACACCGATAGGTGAACATTCGGAAAGTGTTCCAGGATGTATTTCACGACCGTGCCCTTGCCGACCGCAGTCGGTCCCGCAATGACAGTTAATTGATTGGTCATGGTTTCAGCCTATTGCCGCTAGCTCGCCAAGCCGGCGATTAGTTCTAGTTTGGCAACGTCAATTGCTTTGGCTAGACCCATTGGTCCGGCTTCTAGAACACTTCTTGAAACCGAGTGAATAACTTGCTTTGAGGCTTCACCAAAGAGCTGTCTCGAATCGCTAAGTTGGGCGCCTTGAGCACCAAATCCCGGCGCCAAAATCGGCGTTGCACCCAGACCTTGACCATCTTGGATCGAACCTAAGCCAAAGCCACCGAGGCTCAGGGTGGCACCAATCACTGCGCCGAAGGAACCAAACTGCTCCCCTGGGCCAGCGGTGACGGTGTTTAGCTCGGAGAGCCCAGCCCAAATTTGCTTGGCAATGGTGACGCCTGCCGTAGTTGCCTTTTGTAGGGCGGCGCCCTCGGGGTTCGAAGTTGCGGCCAAAACGATAACGCCTTTACCGCGCTCTAGACTCTCGGCCATTACTGGTTTCAGAGAGTCGAATCCAAGGTAAGGGGAAACGGTTAGGGCGTCGCAGACGAAGGGGGCGTTTGCGCCTAGCCAGGCAGCGAAATAGGCGTCCATTGTGGTGCCGATGTCACCGCGCTTGGCATCCATGATGACCACCAAGTCTGACTTAGCAGCCTCTTGAGCGAGTTCTTCGAGGACGGCAAAACCAGCCGAACCAAAACGCTCAAAAAACGACACCTGAGGTTTGATGATGCCGACTCTGCCGATTGCAGCTTCTAAGGCAATCTTTGAGAATTCTCGAAGACCGTCCGCTGTGTCAGGCAGCGACCAATCGGCCAACAGCGCCTGATGCGGGTCGATGCCAACGCAAAGCTGGCCATAGTCCTGAAACGACTTGGCTAATTTTGCACCGAAACTAATTGGCAAGAGCAGCCTCGCGATCCAGAGCGTGATCCTGAAGTGATTTCACCGAGAACGGCCCAGCAATAACAGCCTCAAAGGAGCCAATCGCTGCGCTGAGCTGAGCGATGGTGGTGAATATCGCCTTATCCGCTGCGGTGGTGGCTGCTCGAATTTCGTAGCCATCTTTTCTAGCGCTTGAGCCAGAAGGTGTGTTCACCACAACATCAATTTGTCCGGCACCGATTAGCTCAACAATTGAAGGACCCTCAGCGACCGAGGCATCATCGGTGTGCTTGCGCACAACCTGAACCACAATGCCGTGGCGAGCCAGGATTGCTGCTGTGCCGGAGGTGGCAAGCACCTTGTAGCCCAGCTGCTGAAGTCGGCGAACCGGAAGAATAACCTGAGGCTTGTCGCGGTCGGCAACCGATACAAAGATGCTGCCGGATACCGGAAGCGCACTGCCGGCGGCCGACTGACTCTTAGCAAAGGCCTTAGGGAAGTCGACGTCGATGCCCATAACTTCTCCAGTTGAACGCATTTCTGGCCCAAGTAGGGAGTCAACGAAACGACCATCCTTGGTCGCGAATCGCTTAAATGGCAGAACCGCTTCTTTAACCGAGATTGGCGCTCCAGCTGGAATGTAGGTGCCATCCTTTGGAGGTAGGTGACCTTCAGCAATCAAGGTCTTGATGGTCTTTCCAACCATCACCAGCGACGCTGCTTTGGCAAGGGTGATTCCCAGAGCCTTCGAAACAAACGGCACCGTTCTTGATGCTCGAGGGTTAGCTTCGAGCACGTAAAGAACATCTGAGGCCAGAGCAAACTGCACGTTTAGAAGACCGCGCACGCCGATGCCCTGGGCAATCTTTAGAGTCGCCTCGCGAACTCGAGCAATCTGTGAATCGCTCATGGTGATTGGCGGCAGTGTGCAACTTGAGTCGCCCGAGTGAATTCCGGCTTCTTCGATGTGCTCCATCACACCGCCAACATAGAGCTCTTCGCCATCAAATAATGCATCGATGTCGATCTCGATTGCGTCATCCAAGAAACGGTCAACTAGAAGTGGGTGTTCTGGTCCCACGATCCCCTGGTCGGCAATCCTCTCAAAGTAGTCTTTGACGCCGTCTTGGTCATAAATAATTTCCATGCCGCGTCCACCAAGAACGAAGGATGGGCGAACCAAAACCGGGTAGCCGATTCTGGCTGCAATTACTTCGGCTTCGCCAACGGTTAGTGCGGTGCCGTTAGCTGGCGCTAGTAGACCTGCTGCATCAAGAATCTGCTGGAATTGGCCGCGCTCCTCGGCGAGGTCAATTGCCTCAGGGCTGGTTCCCAAAATGCCTCAGGGCTGGTTCCCAAAATTGGAATGCCGGCTGCTTTTAGGCCCTTTGCTAGGCCCAGAGCTGTCTGGCCACCGAGTTGAACCACAACGCCAACTAGTTCGCCGCTCTGCTGCTCTGCGTGAATAACTTCGAGAACATCCTCAAGGGTAAGTGGCTCGAAGTAAAGACGGTCCGAGGTGTCGTAGTCTGTCGAAACTGTCTCCGGGTTGCAGTTGATCATGATGGTTTCAAAGCCAGCATCAGAGAGCGCGAATGAGGCGTGAACACAGCTGTAGTCAAACTCCACGCCCTGGCCAATTCGGTTTGGGCCTGAACCCAGAATGACTACCTTCTTGCGGTCCGATGGTCGAACTTCGGTCTCTTGTTCATAGGTGCTGTAGTGATATGGAGTCTCTGCCGGGAATTCGCCAGCACAGGTGTCCACGGTCTTGAAAACCGGGCGAAGCCCTAGGTCGTGACGAACGTTGCGCACTTGTGCCTCGGTGAGGCCGCGAAGTGCCGCAATCTGAATGTCGCTAAAGCCGTGATCCTTCGCGTGACGAATCACCTCTCCGTCGAGGTTCTGCGCCTTCACAATGTGATCGGCAACCTCGTTGATCAAAACAATCTGATCGATAAACCATGGGTCAATCTTGGTTGACTCAAATACTTCTTCATTAGTGGCGCCGGCACGAAGAGCCTGCTGCACCAAAACAATTCGGCCATCGGTTGGGGTCTTGATTACTTCGAGCAATTCAGCTTTATCTGCAACGACACCATCCCAGTGGAATGAAGAGCCGCGCTTCTCAAGAGAACGCAATGCCTTTTGAAGAGCCTGAGAATAGTTGCGACCAATGGCCATAGCCTCGCCCACCGATTTCATGGTGGTGGTGAGGGTGGCGTTGGCAGCAGGGAACTTCTCGAATGCGAAGCGAGGAATCTTCACCACGATGTAGTCGAGGGTTGGCTCAAAGGAGGCTGGTGTGACTCGAGTGATGTCGTTTGGAATCTCGTCGAGGGTATAACCGATGGCAAGTTTGGCTGCGATCTTGGCGATTGGAAAACCGGTTGCCTTTGAAGCTAG
>JBEDKW010000101.1:0-3660 GCA_041171945.1 Actinomycetota bacterium | reverse complement strand
TCGCAAAGCCAGAGTCACTTTTCCTGCAAACTCGGCAATCTGCCGATGGGGCAGCCGCTCTGCCAGTGTCGCCATCTCGGCCTCTAAAGAAGAACCTAGGTCAAGGGCCCTGAGAGCCTCTTGGAGCTGAGTGGCAACCAGCCCGTTGCCTCTTGGCGCCACCCGGGTTAATGCCGAATAGAGGCCGTCTCCGGCGGAGAGAGATACCGCCAGAAGATCGAGGATGTCGGGAAGTTCAAAAAGAGTTGCCTGCATCTTGCGCTTTGAAGTAAACGCGAATCGGATTCGAGATTTCCAAACTTCAACCCGGCTGAGCCCAAAGGAGATTCGAATTGTTTCGAGGCTTGGAGTGGGCGCAGAAATGCGTTCTATCAAAGCCGGCACCTGAGTTTGCCTAAGGCTTGTGAGTAGCAGCCCGAGACCTGATGAAAGAAACAACCCAAGCATCAGGGAGGCAGTCATGCGAAAACTCTCGGCGGCGAGGGCAAAGAACCTAAGAGGTGAATGAATCGGTAGGCGAAGACTGAAACCACAAAGCCAATGCTCAAAATCGCGACACCGTCGGTCGAATTGTAAATTGCGGCATTTTCTGGCCTTGCCGAGAGCATCGCCACCACCAGCCAGGGTGCTGCCACCGCCATTTTTGCGGTACCGCTAATCCATCCCTGCTTTGACTCAAGTTGACCCCAGAGAGAAAGATCTTCTCGAAGTTGTCGGCTTTGATTGCGGAGCGACTCTTGGTAACCCTCACCGCCTGCCGCAGTTACCACTTGCAAGAGTTCGAGCAGTCGATCGGCGTGTATCTCCCCTAATTCATGCTTTAGCCAGTCGAGCGCCAGCTCAATCGGCCAGCCAGAGTCGATGCGGTGGGTGAACCCGGCAAAGTGAGCTCTGAGCGAAAGCGGTCCTCGCTGGGCTAACTCTGCGAACCCTTCTGTAAAACCTATTCCTGATGACGCCGCAGACTGCAAGGAGTCAACCACTTCGGGCCATAGGCTTGCCAACTCTCGGCGTCTAGCCTTGGCCCGGAGGTTCAAAAGTTCTAACCCAAAGCCAAATGCGCCGAGACCAAGGCAAGCACCTAAAGCCGAGACCTTGGTGAGGCTAAACGCCCAAAGGCCGCTGAGCGCGGAAACAACCACGAGAAACGAGAGCACCCATAAAACCCCGAACCGAGCCAAACCAGCACCCTCCACTGAGGAGCTAAGCCATTTCATCGACGTCTAGTCTTTCAATCACAATTTCGCCCAATTCTTGACTCCAAGAAACACGGCAAATCTCGGAGATCCGTCTTTGACCGCTTGCATCCAATACGCAGTGGGCGACTAGGTCGATGCAGGAGCCCACGGTTGGATTTACAAATGAGCTCGAAATATTTTGCCCGGCCAGCAAAGGCAAGGTGCAAAGTTTGGTGATGGCATCGGTGGCCGAGTTAGCGTGGATCGTGCAAGCACCTGGCAAACCTGAGTTGAGTGCAATTAGCAGGTCAAGGCTTTCAGCCTCACGAACCTCGCCAACGACTATGCGCCCAGGCCTCATGCGCAAGGCTTCTTTAACGAGCCGCCTGAGTGAGACCTCACCAACGCCCTCAAGGTTCGGCTGACGAGTCTGCATCGGCACCCAGTCGGCCGAATTCACTCTTAGCTCGAAAGTCTCTTCAACACTGATGATTCGCTCTTGGCTCGAAACCTCAGCCAGCAGAGCACTCAACATCGTAGTTTTGCCAGATTGAGTGCCACCAGAAACCAGGATGTTTTTGCCCTCTGCCATAGCAGTGCTAAGAATTCTGTGCTGCCCCTGTGTGATTGAGCCGGATTGGCTGAGGTCAATCAGGGTAAGTATTTTTGGCGTGAATTTTCGAATGTTTATCGCCCAGTGGGCTCGGGTGACATCAGGAATTACTACGTGCAACCTCGAGCCATCGGGCAACGACGCATCGACGAAAGGCGAAGACCGATCTAGCCTCCTGCCGGTCGGGCGAAGCATGCGTTCAACTAGGGTCGAAATCTCGTGGGCGGCAAAGGTGAGGTTTATCTGCCGCGATGTGCCGGAAACAGCCACGAAGACCTGATCTGGCGCGTTAATCCAGACTTCCTCAATTGAGTAGTCGTCTAGCAGAGGCTGCAGTGCACCGAAGCCCAGGAGTTGATCTTCGGCCTGCCTTCGCATCGATGCCTCATCGGGGCTCGGCCCCGAAAGAGACTCAACCATTTCGTCAACCGAAGCATCCAGGGCGCTTTGAATCTCAGTGCCGTTTGCCAAATTGCGGCGCCTTGCACTTGCGCTTAGGGCTTCGATTCTCGACGACACCTGTGCCTATCTGCAGGCAATGACTTTGCCCAACAAGTCAGAATCTGGTCGAATAATTCAAAACTCGCTGAAGTTATCCACAACCCTTCACCAACATCTCCATAAATTGCGTCAGTGTGTTTTTTAACCTCAAGTTTTTGGGTAGACTATATAGGCATGCGGGAGTGGCGAAATGGCAGACGCACCAGATTTAGGATCTGGCGCCGCGAGGCGTGTGGGTTCAAGTCCCACCTTCCGCACCAAAGAAAAACCGGTTTCAGTCGAAAGACTGAGACCGGTTTTTTATGCCTTGGCTAATAGAACAGGCCTCCGGCAAGAGAAATAAAGTGCGTTAGACCTAAGGTAGGGCAGCTGCTGCGGCTACTGCTGCCGCCGCATTGATAATGCCGATGCCACATTTTCCGGTGGTCTCACAGATGCCACCAGCCTTGAATGGCGAAGTTGTCGTTCGCAAGATATTCCAGACCTGATCTGGGGTAATCAAAGGCTTCGCCGAGTACATCAGAGCAACCACACCTGTGACGACCGGTGCGGCCATGCTAGTGCCCTCCGCAAGCCCATAATTTGGCTCACCGTAGACCGAGGTGCCCTTGTTTATTGTCGAAAGCATTCTTCCCTGGGTTCCCTCGGGAGATCCTGTCGCATTCTGAGAGTCTCCACCAGGTGCAGCAATGTCTACGCCGTTACTGAAATCCACCCCGTAGTTTGAGTAGTTAGCTTTGTCTCTATCAAAACCGACTGCACCCACGTTGATAGTAGGAAAACAATTTCCAGGGAAATAGTTGCCGGCTGGGCGATCCGAGTTGCCAGCAGCTGTGATCACCGAGACGCCTTTTAGCTTCACTAAGGCCAGAGTTTCCTCCATGTAGTGCGTGTCTTGACTTCCGATTGCGGTGCAAGAGCCGACTGCTTCGGTGCTGATTGACATGTTGATGACCTTTGCCGGTGTCGGATTAAGTGGGGCCCCAGCCACACTCAGGCCGGCAGCCCAACGAATAGCAGCAATCAGGTCTGCTGATTCTCCGCCGCCATTGCCCAACACTCGAATCGGCTGCAAACGAACGTTGGGTGCAACACCCGAAATTCCGATGTCGTTTGCGGCTGCACCAATCAAGCCGGCAACGTGAGTGCCGTGCCAAGAACTTATTTCGGTTGGGGTGAAATCGCCTGGGTCGGTTGCATCTGCGTCACGGCCGTCACCGTCACCGTTAATCACGTTTGCCACGAAGTCATAGCCCTTAATAACCTGACTATCCAAGTCGGGGTGAACAGAGATACCACTGTCCAAAATGGCAACCACGACATTCTGAGATCCCAATTGCTGAGTCCAGGCGAAGGGCGCGTTGATTC
>JBEDKW010000100.1:0-5455 GCA_041171945.1 Actinomycetota bacterium | reverse complement strand
CTAAAACTGCAGCCGACCTGGTCGACATTGAAAACGCGCTATCTCAGCGGCAGGCAGAGCTCGAATCGCTCAAGAGCACTCTCACCTACTACAAGGATGCAGTCGCCCTGTCGAGTGTTTACGTCACCATCGCGGGCCCAGAGGTTGCCCCAGAAGATCGTCCTGATGACTTCTGGCAGGGAATCGTTTTTGGGTGGAACTCCCTAGTCTCATTCTTCGGTTCGTTCATTATCGGAATCGGTGTGGTGGTTCCTTGGGTTGTAGGCATCGGGGTGCCGCTGGCGGCCATTGTGTTTTACGGCATCTATTGGTCGCGAAGGAGAAATAGGAGTTCAAAATGAGCACCCAAACACCGAAAACTTACACAACCGTAAATGAAACGGGCTGCTGTGCAGTGCCGAACATCGATGGTTGGCAACGGACTGTCATTGACTTCGAGAATGTGCGCTTCATTCGACTTCACACCCGCAGCATGATGTTTGTGCCATTGAACATGGATCAGATTATGACCAAGTTGCAGCAAATTGCCGAAGCGGCCGAAGCCACCATGCCGCCCGAGGAAGCAATGGTTTTAAGCCGCGATCTAAGCCCGTGGCGGGCTGAGCAACTCTATGCCGTGAGTAAGCCGGTTCCAGGCGCTGACAACGTAGTGCTCGATGGCAAATTTGCCTCGCTGGTGTTCGAGGGGGACTACTCAAAAGCGAAGGACTGGCGCGATGAAATGGTGAAATACTCCATGGAATTGGGGCATAAAGCTGATGAGTTCTACTTCTTTTATACAACCTGCCCGAAGTGTGCCGAGCACTATGGCAAAAACTACGTGGTGGGGCTCGCAAAACTGGAGTGAGACTAAAGGCTAGTTCCCAGCCAAGGCACATACACTTGAGCCATGTCTGTGATTTCAACCACTCGAGCGACCACTAGTTTCAATGAGGTTTTGGGTCGAGTTAAGGCCGCCGGGCTTCTGAAAAAGAAGCCGAGTTTTTATGTGATTCGTCTTGCAGTTATTTCGGTATTAGCGGCTGGTCTCTGGACCTTGGGCGGATTTATCGGTTTTCTCACCAACCAACACGGCGCCTGGATTGTCGCAGCTTTCGGGGTAGCCGGCTTACTTGGCGTTTTGAGCGCACAATACGGCTTCATCGCCCACGAAGCAGCTCACCGACAGATTTTCAGAAACAACAAGGCCAATGACTGGCTTGGATTAGTTCTGGCCAACCTTTTCGCTGGTCTCAGTTACGGATTCTGGTTGCGCAAGCACAATAAACACCACCTGCGCCCAAACCAGATTGGTGAAGACCCAGACATCGCGATTCGAGTTTTGAGTTTCACCCCTGAGTCTCGTGACTCGAAGAAGGGCATCGAGCGCTGGTTCTCAAACCGCCAAGGATACCTATTTCCGTTTCTCTTGCTTTTCACTGGCTTTGACCTTCTGCTAGACAGCATGGGCAATCTTCGCCGAACCGATCGTTCGCTAAAGATTCGTCTCCTTGAGTTCTCACTCATGATTGTTCGCCAGACCGCACCATACGTGGTTATGGCATTGATGTTCGGTTGGCTCTGGGCAATTGCCCTCTGGTTCTTCATGATGATGGTCTTCGGTTTCTTCATGGGCGCTGCATTTGCACCAAACCACAAAGGCATGCCACTGGTTGCCAAAGACACCAAGCTTGATTTCTTTTCTCGTCAGGTGCTAACCAGCCGAAACATCAAAGGCAGCTGGCTCAAAGACAACCTAATGGGCGGCCTCAATTACCAAGTTGAGCACCACCTATTTCCATCGATGGCCAGACTCGTTGCCAAGTTCTGTGAAGAGAAGGGCGTCACGCTAGTCGAGATGAACCTACTTGCCAGTTACAAGGCAATCATGCAGTACCTAAGCAAAGTGGGCCTCAGCAACAACGCCGACCCATTTGTTTGCCCGATGATTGCCGAACTTCGCCCTAGAAGCTAATTGGCAAATAACCAGCTCTAATCCTGTCTAACAAGGCCTGAACTGCCCTAAATTCGCCAAATTTCTCCTATGTTCGTCTGAAGAAGGCGCCGAGAAAAGGCATGCTCACTCTCGGTGTCTTCGCCAAAATCACATTGACGAAGGAGACTGAGATGGCTCAGCAACTGGCAAGACGAAACCTGTTTGACATGCTCGATTGGGCGCCTAATTTTCTCGAGGTTGACTGGGAGAATCCGCGCATCCGGGTAGAGGAATACACCGATGGGGACAAGCTGGTAGTCAAAGCGGAGATGCCGGGCATTGACCCCGACAAAGATGTTCAAATCTCTCTTTCAGACGGACGCTTGAGGATTGAAGCGGAACGCCGGGAAGAAAAAGAGAATAAAACTCGCGACGGCTTCCGATCGGAATTCCGGTACGGCTCATTCGTTCGAGACATTCCAATGCCACTAGGGGCTAAGCGCAGTGACGTGAAGGCCATTTACAAAGATGGTGTGCTCGAGGTGCATGTTCCAATTGCCAAAGAGGGCGAAACCGCGTCGATGATTCCCATTACTCGCGGCTGAAGAACTTGAATCTGCTGAGAACCTGGACATGAGAAAACTCCGAACCATCGCAGCTATCGCGGCAACCATTATTGCTTTGATCACGCTCTCACTGTCTCCGGCGAAGGCCCAGATGACCCCTACCGGCGATGAATTTGCCTCTCTTGGCACCGTGCCTCTTGCTGCGGCTTTGAACCTGGATGCTCCCGCTTTTGACAGCAACTGGCAAGATCACGACATTTTGGTGCATTTACTAAATCGTGTCTTGGCGGCAAAACCTGACTCGACTTTGAACGATCTCAAGGATGGAACAATTCCGTTGACAGTGCTTGCCCCTGATGATTTCGCGTTCCGCAGTCTTGCCGGCTATCGCAATGGGCGTGGCGTTGTTTTAAGCACTGAGGCTCGAGTTTATGCATTTGTCGCAAAACTTCACATCGATACGCTCGAGAGAATTTTGAAATATCACTTGGTGCCCTACGAGGTCTTAGGCGCATTGGATTTATTGAGTTCTAACGGCTTGACCTTGCCAACCGAAGAGGGTTCGACCATTCGAATTTCTATTGCGACCTCCGTGAGGCTAGTTGATTCGGGTATCCGCAGTAGAGAGAGTCTTCTTCGGCTTAGCTTGATAGACATCAATAAGGGCAATCGCCAGGTGGCCCACAGCATTAGCGGTGTGCTGTTGCCCAATTTCTAAAGGAAAAAATTAACCCCGGCCACGAATGGCCGGGGATAATTTTTTGAGCAGTTGATTGTTGCTAGGCGGTCAGTGCCGGAATGATCGCTCCAGAGTAAATCTGCCAAGCCAAAAGGGTCTTTGCGACCAGGCTGAGAGTGATGTACATGCGCTCTCCGCGAAGGTAGTTTGCCCACTTGCCGACCTGGTGATACTGAAGTGCCTGGTTGATGGCGAAAGTGTTGAACAAGATGAAGATCGAGAACACGATGCCAAGAACGAACCCTGGAACCTCTGCATCATTTGTGGAACCCGGCTGAATGACATACATAGCGATGATTAGCCAAGGCACGATGCCGGTCATTGAGCCAAAGACAAACGGCAAGAACTTCTTGTTGCCTGGGCGTTCGTATTTCTCTTGAAGGGCACCGAACATGATCATCGATGCGTTAACAGCAAAGATTGACGCCAGAGCTGCGATGTCGGTGACACCGTTGAGCTGGCAGATGAGCCAAATCATGATCGAAGAGCTTAATGAATATTCAACCCAACGGAAATTGTTTCGGCTCTGGCGAAGACCCTCTGAATAGCGAGGGAAGAACCACGGGGTCGAAATCAAGAAGTGGAAGAACGCCGACAATCCGAGGAAAGCAACAATGCCAATTCCGAGGTTGATGTCAAAAAGTCCAACTCGCTCAAATGGAATCGGGCTTCCTGGTGGGCCCGCCATGTAATCCACTGTTACAGGGTAAAGAACCTGAGTTGGCAACAGCGTAAGTATGTAGCCAAGAACAATTGCTTGAATGGCATGCGCAGCTCCGGCAACGATGTTGTAGTTGCGAAGTCTTGAAATTTGTTGTTCGTTGTCATAGACCTTTTTGGCCATGAGGACCCCCTTGGGTTTGGTTGGAAATAGTGTCTTTTAGTTGTCGAAAATTAGCAGCAGCTAGTGCCGCTGCAGCTGGTGCTCTGTGCTTTGGTTCCACACTTGCAGTTGTCTCCGCAGTTGCAGCCTGAGACTGATTCGCTTGAAGTGATTTCGATAAATTGCTGTGACATTTGTAGCTCCTTTTCGGTCTCCTTTAGAGTAAGCCAGAATTCCGCTCAATCCGATAACCTGATGAGCGTAAATTTTTTTTGAGAGGGATAACCATGATCTTTAGTGAACTCAATTGGCTTGCCGTGTTGGCTGCCACCTTGGTTGCGTTTGTTGCCGGAGCCATCTGGTTTGGGCCAAAAACCTTCTTTCCAATCTGGTGGAAACTCATGGGCAAGGGCGAGTCTGACCCAGCAGCCGGCTCTGGCAGCAATATGGCACTTGTTTTTGGCTCAACTTTCTTAGCTGCATTGACACAGGCAATTACGGTTGCCATCGTAATCGAGTTGGCTTCGGCCGGAGTTTCGAGTTTTGGCCCCCTTCAAGGTGCCCTAGTGGGTTCACTGCTTGGGTTCGGACTAGCCGCGGCCTCATCGCTGTCACACCGATTGTTTGCCGGTAACGGATTCAGGGTATGGATCATTGAGGTCGGTAGCGACATCGTGAACCTGACTCTTATGGGCTTGGTAATCGCTCTCTTCGGCTAATCCTAAAAACTGGCTGGTCAGGCACCTGTCTTTAGCTCGGCAGGGGCGCCTTTTTCATGGCACGCTGTTTCTTAGGGGTGGCAAATGACAAACTGGCTAAAGACTTTGCTCACGGGCATCAACCCGTGGTTGCCGGTTTTTGCGTTCGTCACGCTATTCCACGTGATTCGCGAATCCTATGTCGATGCCCTGATCTTTGCTATCGGCTCGGTAATTCTTGTGGTCGACTGGAAGCGAGTGCTGCCTTGGCGCATGCCCAAGCGCCTCGAGGTTAAAAACTGGGTGCTAGTTCTGTCAATCTCCTTGAGTTGCTTGGTTCTATTTTTTTCGGACCGCGGCGGTTGGCAAGACATCCTGCTGCTATTGGCAATTGGCCCGGCAGCGCTTTTCTTGGTTTACTACCGGGATCATGGCCCAAAGCCATCGGGCAACGGAACAATGACTCGCACCAAGTGGATTTGGATGACTCTGGCTATCTTCATGGCGGTCTCCGAGTTATTTGCATACATCTGGGCTGCAGTGTTTAGAGATGACGAAACATACCCAACAATCTCGATGATTGTTAGCCCAATTCTTGACTCTCCCTATGGTCGGAGTGTCTTCTTGGTGATTTGGATGCTGATTGGGCTAGGCCTTCTGAAAAACGGGAAGAGAAGCTGATGCTGAGCATTCCAGAGTGGGAATATCTCGGGG
>JBEDKW010000099.1:0-3681 GCA_041171945.1 Actinomycetota bacterium | reverse complement strand
TCGCGTTTGTAGCTCAACGGATAGAGCATCTGACTACGGATCAGAAGGTTGGGGGTTCGAGTCCCTCCAAGCGCACTGAAATGAAAAAGCCCCGAGCAATCGGGGCTTTTATCGTTTAACCGCTTGTCGGGCCTATCGGCCACCGGTCAAAAAGACCATCCGCTGCCCTTGCTAGCGCGCTATCGACTGCTCGACCATCAAGTCGATAGTTTCTGCGTCAAGCACGTGCTCGATGGCTAGAACATTTGCGCCGATGATTCCGCCTTCACGGCCGACTCGGCTAGCGACGATGGAGAGGTTTTCGCTGGCAAGAGGCATCGAGCGAGCATAAACGACCTCGCGAACACCCGCGATCAGGTGTTCACCGGCTGATGACAGCGAGCCACCGATGACAATGACAGCCGGGTTGATCAAGCTCACACAGGTGCTGAGCACCTCACCGATGTCTCGACCGGCCTGTCGAATCGCTTGAATGGCCTCAACCTTGGCGCGACGAGTGGCATCAATAAGGTCAGAGGTGTTGCGAATCGGAAGACCCTCGGCAACCAGCTTCTTGATGATGGCCGGAGCACTGGCTACCGCTTCGAGACAACCGAAGTTGCCGCAGTGGCAAGAAACGTCTCCGCCGCTTGAGACGCGAACGTGACCGATGTCACCTGCGGTTCCCTGGGCACCGCGCTGAAGCTGCCCGCCTGAGATGATGCCCGAGCCAATGCCGGTGGCAGCCTTAAGAAAGATCAGGTGGTCAACATCCGGGTATGCCACGTGGCGCTCGCCGAGCGCCATCACGTTCACATCGTTATCGACAAGAACCTTGGCCTTGAACTCCTGGTTGACGCGGGCGGGCACGTCGAAGCCATCCCAACCCATCATGATCGGCGGGCTCGCTGGCTTGCCGGTCGAGTGCTCAACTGGGCCAGGCAAACCGATGCCGATGGCTAGCAGGTTGTCATCAGACAGACCCTGGCCAGCCAAGAGGTGCTTGAGTTCGGCAATCATCCAGCGAAGGCAAACTTCAGGGCCATCCGAGATCTGGCGTTTGGTTTCAATCGAAACCAGGATTTTGCCTCCAAGGTTGGCAAGCGAAGCAACCGCGTGCGAGGCACCGAAGTCGACACCGGCAACGACGAACGCATTCTCGTTCAGGGCTAGCTGAGCAGAAGGGCGGCCGCCGGTTGAAGAGTTTTCGGCCGAAGGGGCAATCAAGCCAAGTGAGATTAGTTGGTCGAGTCGCAACGAGATGGTTGAGCGGGCGAGGCCACTAAGTTCAGCTAGTTCGGCCTTGGTGTGAGGCTGGCCGTCTCGGAAGATCTGGAACAAACGCCCAGAGCTCAGCCCAAAGTTGCTTCGATTGATTTCAGCCATAGATAAAGCATAATCGGCGACATTTGAATACTTTCGAGGAAACTTTGTCACAAATACATAACGTTATGACGATTATCGACATAAGTCTGAAAGTTAACGTCATTATTTACTCAGAGAAGTTTTCGAAGTACGAAAGGAACGAATCATGAAGTTTGGATACCAGACCATAACCTGGGGTGGAGTTGTTGGTCACCCGGGAGGCGTAACCAGCATCAAGGACCTTTTCTACATGACCCACGGCGACACCAAAGCAGCCATCCGTGATATTGCTCAGGCCGGTTACCAAGGAGTCGAAGTTTTCGACGGCAACCTAGCCGAGTTCGCCGGCAACCCGGAAGTCCTTCTTCAGGTTCTGGCCGAGAACAACATCGAGCTGGTCTCGGTTTACACGGGCGCCAACTTCATCTACGACGACATCTTGGATGACGAGCTTTACAAGATCGAGCAGGCCGCGCACCTAGCCAAGCAGTTCGGAGCCAGCCGCATCGTTCTCGGTGGCGGAGCCAAGCGCCCAAGTGGTCCACTGGCCGACGACTTCAAGAAGGTGGGCCGCGGCCTAGACATGGCGGCAGACATCGCCCGCGATAACGGGCTGGAGAGCAGCTACCACCCACACCTCGGCACCATCTCAGAAACCTTGGATGGCTTCCACCAGATCATGGACTCATGTTCAATCGGCTTCTGCCCAGACACCGCACACCTAACCGCATCGGGTATCGACCCGGTTGCAGCGATCGACCGATACGGCGACCGCCTTAAGCACATCCACTTCAAGGACTTATCCAAGAAGACTGGAAACTTCACCCCGCTCGGCGAGGGCGACATTAACTTCAAAGAAATCCTGGCAGCAATCAAGCGAGCTAACTATGACAGCTGGCTAATGGTTGAGCTCGATTCCTATGAAGGTGACCCAAAACACGCAGCAGAAATCAGCAAGAGGTATCTAGAGCGACTATTCGCTAACTAGCAAATCCACCCATCCATCAATGCATTTCCCTAAATCAGGAGATAAGAAATGAAGAAACTAGTAACAAGCATCGGAGTGAGCGTTGCACTGATGCTGTCGCTTTCAGCATGTTCAGTAAGCGGCGGCACAACTGCACCAACCACCGACAGCACTATTGCAGCGACAGTTGACGCAGCACTTGCTGCACTCGAAGGTCAGGTTCTAAGCCTCGGCCCTAACGGCGAGACCCCGTCTGGCTTCGAGACCACCGAAGTAAGTGACGCAGATCTTGCAACCATCAAGGCTGGCAAGTTCACTGCAGCCATCGTCATGCACTACGGTGGCAACGACTGGGCCACTGCACAGGTCGAAGGCCTAAAGAGTGAGTTTGCACGTCTGGGCATCGAGGTCGTCGCCGTCACGGACGCTGACTTCAAGCCAGAGAAGCAGGTTTCAGACATCGAGACCGTTATGGCCCTAAAGCCAGACATCATCATCTCGATTCCTACCGACCCAGTGGCAACCGCAGCTGCATACAAGAAGGCATCTGCAGCCGGCATCAAGCTTGTTTTCATGGACAACGTTCCATCAGGCATGGTTGGTGGCAAGGACTACGTTTCAGTAGTTTCAGCTGACAACAAGGGCAACGGTGTCGTCTCGGCTCACCTAATGGCCAAGGCACTAAACGGCAAGGGAACCATCGGTCTGATCTATCACGACGCAGACTTCTTTGTTACCAAGCAGCGCTACGAAGGCTTCAAGGAGACCCTGTCACAGTACCCAGACATCACTGTTGTTGAAGAAAAGGGAATCGGCGGTCCTGACTTTGCCGGCGATGCACAGGCAGCAGCAACCGCATTGCTAACCAAGTACCCAGACCTAAACGGTATTTGGGGCGTCTGGGATGTTCCTGCAGAGGGCATCATGGCAGCGGCTCGCGAATCTGGTCGTCTAGACCTAAAGATCGCAACCCAGGACCTTGGCACCAACGTTGCGATTCAGCTTGCTAAGAACGAGCTAATCGTGGGCCTAGGTGCACAGCGTCCATTCGACCAGGGCATTGCAGAAGCTCGCCTTGGTGCACTAGCGAAGATCGGCAAGACCGGCCTTCCTAACTTCGTAGCAATGGGTGCACTGCCTGTAAGCCACGACAACGTGCTAGAGGCATGGAAGACCGTCTACAGCGTAGACGCTCCAGCCGTAGTCACGGACGCGTTCAAGAAGTAACAAAAAACCAGGTGGTTGGGTGTTTACGCACCCAGCCACCTGGTCCACCCATCCATCTGGGTGCTTCCAAGTTTATCTAAGGAGAGATCAATGAAAAATATCAACGTAGGACTAATCGGCGGCGGATTCATGGGCAAGGCTCA
>JBEDKW010000098.1:0-3953 GCA_041171945.1 Actinomycetota bacterium | reverse complement strand
CTGTGAACTACTAGGTCACCGGCTCCGGCCAAAACTGTGGCCTTCTGATTGAGCACCAAAGCCAAGGCTCGTTTGAATGACACCACCCCAAGTGGCTCATATCCAGCGTTTAAGACCAAGGTGCGCATTGTGCTTTCCTTTCGAATTCACCCAGACGGCTTCCGGGTTTTCGTTTCAGGTACTGCATTTTCGAGCAATAAAAAAACGCCGTCATAAATGACGGCGTAATTTATCGAATCGATTGTTGGATTTGTTGGTCTTGATGACGCATTTCAAAAACATGCTTGGAAAGCACGCTTTCAATTCTCATCAAAAACTCCTAGTCAACAGTGGTTGTACCTAATTGACAGAGTAAGTCAGTAAACGCCAAAAATCCAGAAAAATAATGGGTGTGTTTTATTCTTCAGTGCCGTTCTAGAGCGAAACAGCAGACAGTGTTGGGTTTAGTTGGTGGCCAAACGCACGAAGTGGATGTTGCTGGTGAAAATCGGGGCCAACTTAACGTTGTCGCCGCGGCGCGGTGCGTGATAGAAATTGCCATTACCGGCATAAATGCCGTCGTGACTCATGTCATTGAAAACCACTAGGTCACCAGGCAACGCATCTTCTGGCTTGATCAGGATTCCGAGTCGAGCTTGGCCGTGAACGCTGTGCGGCAGTGCCACACCAAACTGGGCAAATACGAAGGCTACATAACCAGAGCAGTCAAAGCCTCTTGGAGTGGAGCCACCAAAAACATAAGGGGTTCCGACAAACTTGGCGGCCACCTTCAAGATTGTTCCGCCGTCTAGGGTGCTGTAAGGCGGGTTGGCCAAGTAGTCTTCGGCGGTTGGGCCCGAATAGGTTCGGTAAGAGTTTAACGTTTCTTGGCGGGCAATTTCATCGGCGTCGGCTGACTTATAGGCTCCGCGGGCAAACTTCACGGTGTTTACGGCCGCAACCGTTAGATTCTGGGTGCCGTCAGCGGCGGCTAGCGCCTGAGCATCGGTTGTGGTGAAGCGGGACATAGCTGCGATGTCTGGGTTGTAGGCGTAGGCCGGCAGAGCAAAAGTGGCGAAGATCCCGGTGGCAATTGACATGGTGATGAAATTTCGCACTGGACGTCGTGAATAAAACGGCACAGTTTTTGTGGCGGCTACAACGAAGGCAGCTCGAGCTCTTGGGCTGGCAGCCGCGGTCGAGGCAAAATATGCGCGGTCGCGCTTGGCAAGTTTCTTTGCAATTTTCGAAGCGAGGCGCGACTGACGCGACTTCTCTGCTTCGCGAACCGAAGCTCGACTTCTGAATTCAAATGACTCAAGGACATTGATTTCGACGTCGGCGCGGTGCTTGCCTGCGGCTTTATTGGCCAAAACTAAACCTCCGGGGAGTCTCATCCAAACAATCTGGATTCTGCAACGAAACTATTCGTTCTAAAGACTCGGATTGCAGCAATGAAGACCATCCGTGTCCGATTGTTATCAGGGTTTACTGATCACAACGTTTCCAGTTTACCCGATGTTTGTCGCTAAGTCACGAGCGGATTACGAAATGATAACGACTCTAACCTTCAACAAAAAGGTGAAGCGCTAAGTCATCGTTAAGGCGCAGGCCTTCGTCGCCACCCACCTTGGTCAGGAGCACCGAACCGGTGAAAAACTCAATGTTTACTTGAGCTCCGGGCAAGAGCCCAAGAGTTTTCAACTGAACTAACAACCCCGAATCCACTTGAAGTGGTTCGCCAATTCTTCGCAAAATATAGGTGGTTTTGCCCTCATTGTCCCTAGGCAAATCAATTAACGACACGACCCCATCTTTGAATGTTGGGTTCATTTTGAGGCCCAATTCATCAAGACCCGGGATGGGGTTTCCGTATGGCGAAACATCTGGAGTGGAGATTAGGCCGAGAATTTTTCTCTCCACCTGCTCACTCATCACGTGCTCCCACCGGCAAGCTTCGTCGTGAACGAACTCCCACTCGAGACCAATCACATCGGCCAGCAGTCGTTCTGCGAGGCGATGTTTGCGCATCACCGACACAGCATCTCTTCGGCCGTCCTGGGTCAGTTCTAGGTGTCGGTCATCGCTGACGACCACCAAGCCATCCCGTTCCATGCGAGCTACGGTTTGCGAAACAGTGGGCCCGGAGTGATCCAGTCGCTCGGCGATTCTGGCCCGAAGCGCAATTTGGCCTTCTTCTTCCAGCTCCAAAATGGTGCGGAGGTACATCTCAGTTGTGTCGATTAAATCAGCCACGAGCAACCTCCCAATCCGTGTAATTTCATCTACAGTATCGCGCAGCGAAGCAAACGTCGGTCGGCTGACCGAGGTTGAGTAAACTTGGCTCATGCCTGAAATCAACATTCCAAGTGAACTTTTGCCCGTCGACGGTCGTTTTGGCTGTGGTCCATCCAAGATTCGCCCCGCACAAATAGCCGCTTTTGTGACCGAGGGCGCCAAGCTAATGGGAACCTCGCACCGCCAGGCTCCGGTTAAAAACTTGGTTAAGCGTGTTCAAGAGGGCTTGATGGAGCTATTCCATAACCCGACCGGCTACGAAATTGTTATTGGGAACGGTGGCTCAACCGCATTTTGGGATGCCGCCGCCTTCTCGTTGGTCGAGAAAAAAGCCCAGAACCTCGTTCACGGTGAATTTGGCAGCAAGTTTGCGACCGCACTCACAAACCCTTGGCTAGATGCGCCCACCGTCATCAACGGAACCCCAGGTTCACGCCTTGAGTTGCGTGCCGAAGCCGGTGTTGACTCTTACGCCTACCCACAGAACGAAACTTCCACCGGTGTGGTGACTCCGGTAAAGCGAGTTGCTGGCGCCGATTCAAACGCCATCTTCTTCACGGATGCAACCTCTGCCGCCGGCGGTATTGACTTCGACGCAACCGAAACCGATGTGTACTACTTCGCACCCCAGAAAAACTTTGCTTCCGATGGAGGTCTGTGGTTTGCACTGATGTCACCGGCAGCAATCGAACGCACTGAGCGCATCGCCGCTACCGATCGCTACATCCCAGAATTCTTAAGCGTTAAGACTGCGATTGACAACTCGCGACTCAACCAAACTCTGAATACCCCAGCGATCTCAACCCTCTTTCTGCTGGGTGAGCAGATCAACTGGATGAACGAAAACGGCGGCCTAGCTTGGGCTGATTCTCGAACCAAGGCGGCATCCCAGCACCTGTATGACTGGGCTGAGGCCTCGCCGTTCGCAACGCCATTTGTGACCAACCCCGAGCACCGCTCGCAAGTCGTAGTCACGATCGACTTCGATGAATCGATTGACGCTGCGGCGATTGCCAAAGTGCTTCGCGCCAACGGAATTGTCGACGTTGAGCCGTATCGCAAGTTGGGTCGCAACCAGTTGAGAGTGGCGACTTTCACAGCCACCGAGCTAGCCGACGTGCAGGTTCTGACGGCAGCAATCGACTATGTCGTTGGGCAACTGGCTTAGGCTGAAGCCTATGAAGTTCTACATCAAAGACAGCGAACGCAAGCAAGACCCGGCGCCGGTTAAAACCAACGCCACGCTCGCCGTAAAAGTGGGCTTAGTTGTTTGGGTTCTTGCCTTTATTGCGTGCGGCGCCTTTTATGCCCCGCTTGCGGCGGCCGAAAAATCTTTGCCCCGCTTGCGGCGGCCGAAAAATCTTGGTGGCTTACGGCCTGTGGTTTCGGCATCGCCCTCGGCGGGCTCGCTCTCATCAAGGTTCGTGGCCGCTAACTCTTCACCAGAGTCGCTCAGTTCTTCGACTGATTCAATCTCGTTCGAATCTTCCAGCGCAATGTCAAACAATACTTCTTCGATTTGCTCTTCTGAGTCTTCGGCAGTTTCTTCACCATCGACTTCGTCGTCGAGGTCTTCATCATCTTCTGAGTCTTCATCCGCTTCAGCGGCATCCAAGAAGGCTTGCGCTTCTAGTTCTGCCTGAAGCGCCTTATAGTCAGCCAATCGTTCAGACCAA
>JBEDKW010000097.1:0-3747 GCA_041171945.1 Actinomycetota bacterium | reverse complement strand
TAGACCCGACTTTCGCCGGGTCTATTTCTTTGCGGAACTAAATCTGAATCAGACTTAGCAACCGTAGTAAAGCTGGAATTCGTATGGGTGTGGACGAAGTGCGATTGGCTGGATTTCGTGCACACGCTTGTAGTCAATCCAGGTTTCGATTAGGTCCTTGGTGAACACGTCGCCCTGAAGTAGGTAGTCGTGGTCTGCCTCAAGAGCCTTTAGAACATCCTCGAGGTTTCCAGGAACCTGAGGGATGAGCTTTGCCTCTTCAGGCGGCAACTCATAGAGGTCCTTGTCAACTGGCTCGTGTGGCTCAATGCGGTTCTTGATACCGTCTAGGCCGGCCATCAACATAGCTGCGAACGCCAAGTATGGGTTCGAAGATGCGTCAGGTGCGCGGAACTCGATGCGCTTTGCCTTCGGGTTGGTGCCGGTCATCGGGATGCGAATTGCGGCTGAACGGTTTCCGGCTGAGTAAACAAGGTTTACTGGAGCTTCGAAACCTGGAACCAAACGGTGGTAGCTGTTCACGGTTGGGTTGGTGAATGCAAGAAGGCTTGGGGCGTGCTTCAAGATTCCACCGATGTACCAGCGCGCTAGGTCTGAAAGACCGCCGTAGCCAGACTCGTCATAGAACAATGGCTTGCCCTCTTTCCAGAGTGACATGTGAACGTGCATGCCTGAGCCGTTGTCGCCAAAGAGTGGCTTAGGCATGAAGGTTGCGGTCTTGCCGAACTGCTCGGCAACGCTCTTGACGATGTACTTGAACTTCAAGATGTCGTCGGCTGAACTTAGAAGGGTGTCGAACTTGTAGTTGATCTCGCCCTGGCCTGCGGTGCCAACCTCGTGGTGGCTGCGCTCAACCTCTAGGCCGGCTGCAATGAGCTCGAGAACAATCTGGTCGCGCATGTCGGCGTGCTTGTCAACTGGTGGAACTGGGAAGTAGCCACCCTTGAATGGAGTCTTGTTGGCGAGGTTTCCGCCCTCTTCCTTGCGGCCCGAGTTCCAGGCTGCTTCGTCTGAGTCGACAAAGTGCATTGAGCTGTTCGCTTTGTATTCGAAGCGAACGTCATCGAAGATGAAGAACTCTGCTTCTGGAGCGAAGAAAGCGGTGTCGGCGATGCCGGTGCTGGCTAGGTAGGCCTGAGCCTTACGAGCGGTCTGGCGTGGGTCGCGTCCGTAGATTTCGCCGTTGCGTGGGTTGTAGATGTCGAAGATCATGATGAGGGTCTTCTCGACGCGGAATGCGTCAAGGTAAGCGGTGGTCACATCAGGAATGATCTGCATGTCTGACTCGTGGATTGAGGCGAAGCCGCGAATCGAAGAGCCATCGAATAGCTGACCATCGATGAAGAACTGCTCGTCGATCATTTGCGCTGGAAGGTTGAAGTGCTGCTGCACGCCTGGTAGGTCGGTGAATCGAACATCTAGGAACTTAACGTCGTTCTCTTTGATGTATTGAACGACCTCAGATGCGGTCTTAAACATGGGGAATCCCTTCATGAAAGGTGGATGTTTGCATGGCGCGTCATCAGGCCAACCCCTCTATTTTATAGAGATATTGCCGGAGCCATCGCCATCTAATGTTTCGGGAATGTTAAAACTTCTCGATAGGGCTTAGCGGCGTTGAGCGCGAATTTTTGTTGGGTCGATGCCCTTAGGGATAGGCAATGACATTCCCATTGAAGCCAAGCGGTTGCGCACAGCAGTTATTTCGCTGCGACTCATGCCCTTCTTCAGTTTGTAAAGTGTTGGGGCCAACTTATAGAGCGGGGTAGAGCCCTCATCGCCAGAGACGTAAATGAAGTGAACCGGTGCTCCAGGAGCAATGCGGTTTAACTTTCGACGCTCGTCTTCTAGAAGTGACTGAACTCTCGAGCGTTGACCCTCACCAATAAGGACAATTCCGGCAGGACCAACCGCGCGATAGATGGCTTCTCTGGTTTTAGGGTTCATGGCCACAGGCATATCAGCAGCTTGCCAGTTTCTGCGTAGGGTGCTGCTAAGGACAGCGCCCACAGCGCCCGCTTGGCCTTCAATGCGAGAGTAAGCGGCACGTTCGGCTCGCTTGGACATCACGATGAGGCCGGATAGAAGACCCGACAGTGAACCAGTGAAGATGTACACGGCCGCTAGCCAGCCGTTGGTTGGTGCTAGAAAAACGCCCAAGGCAACACCGGCAAGAACACCGATGGACAATGCAAGAACTGATAACCAGACAGCCGACTTATCTACCTTTGCAGTCATCTTGTAGACAGACCACAACTGTGCAAATCGTCCGGGTTCGCGGTTTACTTTGAGTTTCTTCTCTGACTTAGCCATTTGACTAGCCTAATGCTTAGCCAAATACTTGCCGACTAGTGAACTGCCTGACCGAAACCAGATTTCTGGGCGGCGTCTGCCAAGTGTTGAAGTTCCGGTGCTATTTCCAGACCCTTTTTTTGCATCGATTGTGCCCAAAGGCGGCCGGCTCGGTAGGAGCTTCGAACCAATGGGCCGGAGAGCACGCCTAAGAAGCCCATGGCTTCGGCTTCATCCTTCATCTCGACGAACTCTTCTGGTTTTACCCAACGGGAGACGGGATGGTGCTTTGGTGTTGGTCTTAGATACTGAGTGATGGTCAGGATGTCAGTTCCGGCATTGAAAAGATCAGACATTGCCTGTGAAATCTCTTCGCGAGTCTCACCCATGCCGAGAATCAAGTTCGACTTGGTGACTAGACCGTAGTCGCGGGCTTGCGTGATTACATCGAGCGAGCGGTCGTATCTAAAGGCTGGGCGAATCTCCTTGAAGATTCTCGGCACTGTTTCAACGTTGTGCGCGAAGACCTCGGGTGCAGCGTCGAAAACTTTCTTCAAAAGGTCCGGTTTTCCCGAGAAGTCTGGAACCAGAATCTCAACACCTGTGCCGGGCGACTTTTTGTGGATTTGCTTAATAGTTTCGGCATACAACCAAGCGCCTTCATCAGGAAGGTCATCGCGTGCCACGCCAGTGACCGTTGCATAGCGCAATTCCATTTTGCGAACCGAGACGGCTACACGACGAGGCTCATCTGGGTCGAAGGCGGCCGGCTTGCCGGTATCAATCTGGCAAAAATCACAGCGCCTGGTGCACTGCGATCCACCAATCAAAAATGTTGCTTCTCGGTCTTCCCAGCACTCGAATATGTTTGGGCAACCCGCCTCTTGGCAAACGGTGTGCAAGTTCTCAGACTTCACCAAGCTTTGGAGCGCCTGATATTCAGGGCCCATCTTGGCAACCGTCTTGATCCAGGCCGGTTTTCTCTCGATTGGCACAGCACTGTTTCTAGCTTCGATGCGAAGCATCTTTCTTTCGGGCTTTGACTCGATGTCGGTCACAGTTGAACCTTGCCAATCTGATTGAGGTGCTTCTTGATGACTTCAGCCGCCATGGCCGGAGTAACCCTTTGGCCGGTAAGAGCTGAGATGGTGCTGGTCTTAGCGTCGCGAATACCGCACGCAATTATTGTTTCATAAGGCTCAAGCGAGTTGTCACAGTTGAGAGCAAACCCGTGCATTGTCACGTGCTCCGCAACTCTGATTCCAATCGCGGCAATCTTCACATGGGTGTCACCGATAGGAGCCCAAACGCCACTTCGGCCTTCCACTCTCTCGGTTGCTAGACCAAACTCTGCAATCGAGTCAATCAAAACTTGTTCGAGCCAACGCACATAACCGACCACATCTACGGGCATTGGTAAGCGCATTATCGGGTAACCAACTAGCTGGCCTGGGC
>JBEDKW010000096.1:0-3819 GCA_041171945.1 Actinomycetota bacterium | reverse complement strand
AGACTGCGGGGTTGGCGGTTTTGCCTCCGGGGCAGGCGGTTTTGCCTGCGGGGCAGGCGACGGCTCTGTAAACTTCTAGTCTGAGGCGATGAGGACAAATTGGGCTTTCTAGAGAACTTCGAAAAGGGTTTAGAGCGGGTCGTTAACGGCGCGTTTACTAAGACCTTTAAGTCGGAGCTTCAGCCGATTGAGATTGCTTCTTCGATTCGATCGGAGATGGATGCGAAGGCGAGCATTTTGAGCCGGGATCGCATTTTGGCGCCGAACACTTTTACGGTGCATCTTTCAACACCAGACTTTAAGCGCATGCAGCCGCTAGGCGACGCGCTGATTACCGAGCTCACCGAGCTGACCACAAAGCACGCCAACAAGCAGGGTTTTCAGTTTGGGGCGGCGCTGGTTATTCGCATCATCGAGGACAGCAGCCTGAACCTTGGCCAGGTGTCAGTGAATTCGACCAGTGAAAAGCACGAAGTGGAATGGATGCCGACACTGGATGTTGCCGGCAAGCGTTTTATTTTGCGACAGGGCGAGACTTCGATTGGGCGCGATGCCAGTGCCGACATTCAGATTGATGATGCTGGCCTGAGCCGCAAGCACTTTGCCGTGATTTGGGATGGCAAGAATGCCGCCGTGCGCGACCTTCAGTCGACCAACGGCACCAAGGTGAACGGCAAGAACATCACCGAGGTGGGCATTGGCGCTGACACCGTTATTCAGGCCGGCCGCAACGACTACACCTTTAGAGTGATTGCCAAAACCTTGGCAGCCGGAGGTGCCGCATGAGTGAACTAGTTGCGCAGGCAGGTGGCGCCCAGTGAGTGAACTAGCGCTGTTTATCGTTCGCACCGGCTTCTTGGCTGTGCTTTGGATTTTTGTTTTCAGCATCATTAGTGTGATTCGCGCTGACCTGTTTGGTCAGAAAGTTGTCAGCAAGGTTGCCGAGGCAAACGCCCCTCAGGTTGTTTCGACACCGGTTAGCCCATCGGCCCCGGGCGGCGGACCACTGCTGGTTAGCGAACCAACCGGCAGCAACGCGACCAAACTTGTGATTACCGAGGGTGACCGCACCGGACACCAAATTCGTCTCGACCGACGAGAGTTGACTATCGGCAGATCTGAAGACAGCGACTTGGTGGTTGACGATGAATATGCTTCAACCCATCACGCCAAGTTGGTCTTGATTAACAACGACTGGCTGATTCAAGACCTCAACTCGACAAACGGCACCTATCTTGATGGCGGTCGAGTTGGCACCCCAGCAGTAGTGAAACTCAACACTCAAGTTCGCGTGGGCAAGACCGTCTTCGAGCTTCGGGCCTAGGCAGAAACCACAAAGTGGCCACAGCGATTAAAACCCTGAGCTATGCGGCGAGTGACATCGGCCGCATTCGTTCATCGAACCAAGACTCGGGCTATGCCGGCTACAACCTGTTCTTCGTAGCTGACGGCATGGGTGGCCACGCCGGAGGCGACATCGCCTCGGCCCTCTGCGCCCAGCGCATTGCGCGAGCCGACGAACAATACAACTCGCCAGATCAGGCAACCAAGGCGATGATTGACATCATCTGGGAAGCAAACGGCGTTCTAGGTTCAACAGTTGAAGAGCACCCTGAACTTGCCGGCATGGGCACCACCTTCAGTGGAATGGTGTTCACCGGAAACCGCGTGACGATTGCCCACATCGGCGACTCAAGAATTTATCTGGCACGTGACGGCCAAGTTCGTCAGGTCACCACCGACCACACCTTTGTTCAGCGTCTGGTTGACACCGGCCGAATCACACCGGCAGAAGCTCTCGTGCACCCAAGACGAAGCGTTTTGATGCGCGTTCTCGGAGATGTCGAAGAATTTCCGGATGTTGACACCGAAGTTCTTGAAACCCTTCCCGGGGACCGCTGGATGCTTTGCTCCGATGGCCTTTCAGGGCCAGTTCCCACCGACATCATGGACCGAATTATGCTTTCACGCATTGAGGCCGACGAAGCGACAGAGTTGCTCATCGGTGAAGCGCTTGAATTTGGTGCCCCAGATAACGTGACCGTGGTTGTGGTTGACGTGGTTAGCGCCAGCACCAAGACTGATTTTGTAGCCTCGCCAAAATTTGTCGGCTCAAGCGCCAACGACATTGTTATTGATGAGCGCAAGGGTCGCCGCTTCTTGAAGGTGCTGAACCCGCTCAACCTGCCAGACCTAATCATGCGTCGCACCGAAGACCCGGCCGACTACATGCCGGAGTCGGATGAGCTGCTCGAAAAGATTCTTCGCGAGACCAAGAGCCGAATTCTGTGGCGCAAAATTCGTCAGGTTGCCACTGTTTTGGCCATCATCGCCGGAATTATTTGGGGCCTCATCGCCGCCTACGACTACACCCAGACTCGCTACTACGTTGGAGTCTCAAACGGCAACGTTGCCATCTACAAAGGCATTAAAGAAGCCCTCGGGCCATTCAAGTTCTCGACTCTTTATTCAGAAACAGTGCTTAGCGTTGAAAGCCTCAACGAATATCAGCGCCGACTAGTTGAGCAATCGATTAGCGCTGAAAGCCTCGAAGAAGCGACCCGCATCTTGAAGCAGATTCAACTGGCGGTGCCAAGTGAATAATTTGTGCGCACCTGCGATTGGCGGTGCCAAGTGAGCAACTTAGACACTTCGGCTTTGCCGCGCATCATGCGAGTTGTGCCGCGCAACCGCAACATCGAAGCAGTGCTTCTGCTTTTTGCGGTTGGCATCAACGCCTTTGAGCTAGCGCAGATTCAACTCTCGACCATCGAGATTCTGACACCCGAGGTGTTTCTCTACTGGTTGCCTCTGAGCTTCTTGGCGCTGGTGATTCACATGGTCTTGCGCCGTCGGGCGAGCGAGGCTGACCCGCTGATTTTGCCAATCGGTGTGGTTCTAAACGGTCTCGGTCTTTCGATGATTTATCGACTCGACCTTGGCACTCTGGCTAACGGTGGCACCGATGTGTTTGCCGGCCGCCAAGTTGCCTGGACAGTTGTGGCTATGGCTGCCGCCGCCGCGGTCATCATCTATGTGCCGAGTCACCTGTTTTTGCGCCGCTATGTATATGTGTCGATGGTTATCGGCATTGCCCTGTTGCTCGCGCCATCGTTGCCTCTGATTGGCCGAACCATCAATGGTGCTCGTCTATGGGTTGGCATCGGGCCGTTCACTTTTCAGCCGGGTGAGCTCGCCAAGATTGCGCTGACGGTTTTCTTCGCCGGCTACTTGGTGAATCGTCGCGAATCGCTCGCTGTGGTTGGCCGCAAGATTTTGGGCGTGCGCATTCCGCGTGCCCGAGAACTGGGCCCAATCGTCATGATCTGGGCGGCCAGCTTGCTGGTGCTGGTTTTGCAGCGCGACCTCGGAACCAGCCTGCTTTACTTCGGCATTTTCATCGTGCTGGTCTACACGGCCACCGGCCGCTCGATCTACGTGATTGTGGGCATGGGCATGTTTCTCACCGGCGCCCTAGTGGCCAGCCGCCTCATGGATTATGTCTCAGGGCGCTTCGATTCTTGGCTCAACCCGTTCTCAACCGAGAACTACGATGCCGTTGGCGGCAGCTATCAGCTGGCGCAGGGCATTTTCGGCATGGCCCACGGCGGCCTGCTCGGCACCGGCCTCGGCGGTGGCATTCCGCAGTTGGTTCCGCTTGCCGAAAGCGACTTCATCATTGCTTCGATTGCCGAAGAACTCGGCCTGATCGGCGTCTTTGCGGTTCTCGTTCTTTACCTGTTGCTAGTTGCCCGCGGCATTCGCATCGGCTTCATGCACTCCGACGACTTCTCGAAACTGCTGGCCACCGGCCTCGCC
>JBEDKW010000095.1:0-3865 GCA_041171945.1 Actinomycetota bacterium | reverse complement strand
GCGTTGAAGTCGTTCTGAATTCGAACCGGCACCTTTGATTCACGTGAAACCAGGTTGATAGTTGAGCCCGGGATGATCTTGATGCTCGGAATGTCGGTTGGCAGTTCTGTTCGAACTTCGGCTCGGGCCGGAGCACTGCTCAAAACCAGCGAAATGCACACCAGCTTGGCGATTAGGGCCTTTTTCATGGCTGACGCTCCAGCCAATCCTGCACCCCAAGAGCAATGCGACGCTCATTTTCGTGGGCCAAAGTTTTTTGCAGGTTCTCAATTTCGAACCACTGAACATCCACGGCCTCGTGCTGTGGGTCGTTCTCAACGGTTAGGTCGCCGCCCAGCTGACGCATCAAAAAGTGGTGCACGGTTTTGGCGATTAGTTTGTTTCCGGCGGCGAATTCGTAGTTGATCGAGCCTAGGGGCTCAAGAATTTCGACAATCAGGCCGGTTTCTTCAGCAATTTCGCGAATGGCAGCCTGCTCAAGAGATTCATCGCCTTCGGGGTGGCCCTTGGGCACACACCAATCGATGCGCTTCGAGCGGCTTAGTCGCCCAATCAGTGCCACGCGGTTTGATTCATCGGCAGCCAACACGAAACCACCCGAAGAAGTCTCTTCGACTCGGGTTAGGCGGCGACCGCGATGCGATCTGCCGGGCTGCTCAGTCATAGAGCAACTCTAATGTCTGGGCGCCCATAAGACATCGATGTGCCCTCGCTGTGGCACGATTGAGACCATGCTCGACATCAACACCGCACTCGCGAACCTAGAGCGCACTACTGACAGTGCGCTGTTTGTCACGCTCGGCGGCATTTTTCAGGCGGCCGGCCATGAGCTGGCGTTAGTTGGCGGCCCGGTGCGCGACGCATTTTTGGGCCGGGTTTCACCAGACCTCGATTTCACCACTTCTGCCAACCCGGATGAAATCATCGCGATTTTGAAGCCGCACGTAGACACCCACTGGGATATCGGGCGTGCCTTTGGCACCATCGGTGCGCGCATGGGCAACGACACCGTTGAAATCACCACCTATCGCGCCGATAAATATGACCCGGATAGCCGCAAACCCGAGGTTGTCTTTGGCACCAGCCTCGAAGATGACCTGTTTCGCCGCGATTTCACGGTGAACTCGATGGCGCTTCGCTTGCCAGAAAAGACCTTTGTCGACCCGTTTGACGGCCTAAAAGACTTAGTGGCCGGGGTGCTTCGCACACCTGGAACCCCCGAAAGCTCCTTTGGCGACGACCCACTGCGCATGATGCGCGGGGCCAGGTTTGCCAGCCAACTCGGTTTCACCCTGCAAACCGACACCTTTGACGCGATGACCGAAATGGCCGTTCGAATCGACATGATCAGTGCCGAGCGCGTTCAGGCTGAACTGGTGAAGCTGATGTTGGGCGCAAACCCAAGAGCCGCCCTCGAAATTTTGGTGAACACCGGCCTGGCCGCGCGAGTGCTGCCCGAACTGCCAGCGCTAAAGCTTGAGACCGACGAACACCACCACCATAAAGACGTCTACGAGCACACTCTGACCGTTCTAGATCAGGCCATCGGCTATGAAAAGGACTACGGGCTCGAGGCTGACTTCACTCTGCGTTTTGCCGCGCTGCTACACGACTGCGGCAAGCCGCTAACTCGAAAACTAGAGCCGAACGGCGCGGTTTCGTTCTATCACCACGACATGGTCGGGGCAAAACTTGCCACCAAGCGCATGCGCGCGCTCAAGTTTGACAACGACACCACCAAAGCCGTGGCCCGCCTCATCGAGCTGCACCTCCGCTTTTTCGGCTACAGCGACCAAGCCTGGACCGACTCGGCCATTCGCCGCTATGTTCGCGACGCTGGCGACCAGCTGTTGCGCCTGCATGCCCTAACCCGCGCCGATGTGACCACTCGCAACAAGCGCAAGGCCGAACGTTTATCGCATGCCTACGACGATTTGGAACACCGCATTGCCGAGGTGTCGGCCGAGGAAGAGCTCAATTCGCTGAGACCAGATCTGAGCGGTGAAGACATCATGCGCATTCTCGGTTTGAAACCATCCAAGGATGTTGGCGAGGCTTATTCGTTTCTGATGGAACTGCGCCTGGAAGAGGGCCCGCTCGGCGAGATCGAGGCTGAAAAACGCTTGCTTAGCTGGTGGCAAAGCAGGTAGGCTAGGGAAGTTGTCTATTGGCCTCTGTGCCATGTTCGGACAACGTCTATGCAAGACCCTCCTGTCATGGAAAGTCCATGGCCGCTCTAGTCCAAAGGAGGTGGGTTAGTAATGCATAAGTATGAGCTCATGGTCATCCTCGATCCAACCATCGAAGAACGCACCGTTGCTCCATCCCTAGATAAGTTCCTCAACGTAATCCGCAATGCTGAAGGCAGCATTGACAGCGTTGACATCTGGGGCCGTCGCCGTTTGGCTTACGAAATCAAGAAAAACAACGAAGGCATCTACGCAGTGGTCAACATGACCGCTACTTCAGCTGCTGTTGTTGAGCTTGACCGTCAGCTAAAGCTTTCTGAAGCCGTGCTTCGCACCAAGGTGCTACGTGCCGATGAAGCTATCGTCAACATCAAGCCAGTAGAGGTTCCTGCTGTTTCAGCCGCCGAAAAGGCTGCCGATGCAGAAGACGCTCCTGCCGAAGCCGCCGTTAAGGCAGCTCCAAAGACCACCGCTGCAGCAAAGGCGCCTGCAAAGGCACCGGCCGCTAAAGCGACCACCAAGAAGGCCGAGTAAAGAACTATGGCCGGGGAAGTAATCGTCACAATCGTTGGAAATCTAGGCAACGACCCTGAACTTCGCTACACCCAGGGTGGCATTGCGGTTGTTTCACTAAACGTGGGTTCAACCCCACGCACTTATAACAAGCAGACCAGCGCATGGGATGACGGCGAAACCGTATGGATTCGTTGCACCGCCTGGCGTGAGGTAGCTGAGAATGTTGCTCAGTCACTCACCAAGGGAACCCGTGTAGTTGTGACTGGCCGTCTAAAGCCAGCTTCTGCTTACCAATCAGCAAATGGTGAGGCTCGCGCCTCACTAGAGCTCGAAATCGAAGAAATCGGTGCTTCGTTGCGCAACGCAACTGCATCTATCACTCGTCGTGCTCGCGAAGGTGGCCCTGGTGCCGCTTCATCTGCTGCAGTTGCAAGTGACCCGTGGGGCGATGCACCAGCAATGTCGAAGGGCTCATCGAAGCCTGCCGACGACGCATGGGCCGCACCTGGAACCGCTGTTGGCGGCGACGACACCCCGTTTTAGATCTTTCAAGAAGACTTAGGAGAAAATCATGGCTGCAAAGAGCGACCCGCGCAATAGCAAGAAGCCAAAGCGCAACGCAAAGAACATGAAAGATGTTCCAGCAAAATCAATCAAGGTTGGCGTAATCGACTACAAGGATGTCGCCACTCTACGTAAGTTCGTATCGGACCGCGGCAAGATCCGCGCCCGTCGCATCACCGGTGTTTCGGTTCAGGAACAGCGCCTAATCGCACGTGCCGTAAAGAACGCTCGCGAGATGGCTCTTATGCCATACGCAGGCGCTGGCCGCTAAGGAGAAATCGAATGTCAAAGTTAATTCTGACCAATGAGGTCTCAGGCCTCGGTTCTGCTGGCGATGTTGTTGAGGTAAAGAACGGCTTCGCCCGTAACTACCTACTTCCTCGCGGTTTCGCAGTTGTTTGGAGCAAGGGTGGCGAGAAGCAGATTGAATCAATGAAGGCTGCTCGCGACGCTCGTTCACTAGCAACCGTCGAAGAGGCACAGACCCTCAAGGCACAGCTTGAAGAGAAGGCAATCCGCCTGACCGTCAAGTCTGGCGTTGGCGGCCGTCTATTCGGTGCTGTCAAGACTGGCGATGTCGCTGCTGCTGTTGCAGC
>JBEDKW010000094.1:0-4582 GCA_041171945.1 Actinomycetota bacterium | reverse complement strand
GATGCCGGCGTTGCCCGGGGCAACAATGATGTCGGCCTTGGCCGTGCCAGTGCGCACTAGCGCTTTAACGATGGCGTGTTCGCGGGCACCTTGGCCTAAAAGCAGAATCTTCACGGGACCAAGTTTAGTTTGCTTGAGTGGTGCCCATTTGGCGGGCCGTTTGGCGGGGGTTTTAGGCCGCTCACTTGGCGCCCAAAACACCTCGGCGTAAACTTGAGGCATGCTCGCAAAACTTTTCGCACCTCTACTTGTCGTTGCTCTGCTAACCGGTTGCGCCGCAACTCCGGCCGAACCAACCCCTTCGGCCTCGCCATCGGACAACAACGGCCGTGGTGTTGACCCGTTTACCGAATTTGAAATCATCGCTGGCGCCAGTTGCGAAATCGCTCTCTCGGTGGGTGTGGTCGAATCAATGCCAAGCATCGAGAACCCAGAGTGGATCTACATCATGGTGCCCAAAGAGCAGGGCATCGATGGATTCTCGGCGGTGGGTTACAACGTGCCTAAAGACGAATATGGCATCTTTTATGAGACCGGCTACTTCGAGTCTTGCTACTTCGGCCAGTTCTTTTCCTTGGCCCGTGAAGGCGAAGAAGACCCAGCCAAAATTTTGACCGTCACCTACGACATAGCCTCCGATAGCTACACCGCCAATCAAGTGATGGACGACGGCACCACCAAGACCACCCAGTCGACTCAGTTCTTCATGAATTCTGATGGCCTGTTTGGCCGAGTTAAATACTTGGATGAGGGCTCTGAGGGATTCGAAACCATCATCGAATATCGTGCGGCAACCGAGGCTGAGCGCGCGATTTTGCAAAAGGCAGCAACTGCCGAACTCAAACTTCAGTCTGAGCAGTAAGCCCGGTTTTGGTTGCACGTCGCAAGATCAAGTTAGAGGTTGGCCGCGATGCGGTGGCTGCTGTTCGCGCTGCGCTTGCGGCCGGGCTTGTCACTGAGTCGGCCGATTTAACCATCGCTGTGAGGTTCATGCTCGAAGAGCTCGCGGCTCGGGCACCAGGCAATTCGGTTGAGGTTCGCGTGCCGCCGTTTGGCGCCACCCAGTGCATCGAGGGCCCGCGGCACACCCGTGGCACTCCGCCCAATGTGGTTGAGATGACCGCCGAAACCTGGTTTGCGTTGGCCACCGGTTCTTTGAACTGGGATGAAGCCTCGGCCGCCGGCAAAATCTCGGCCTCGGGAACCAGAGCGGACATCTCGGAAGTTTTGCCACTTTTTTAAGGTTCAATTGCTTCATGGCTGAAAAATCTCGCAAGACCGTTATGAGCACCGAATCGGTTCGCATTCGCAAGACCCCGAAGTTCTTGCCTTTCTTGCTGACCGGTGGAGTTCTCGGAATCATCATTGCCCTAGTGCTTGGTTTGACTATCCCTGAAGAGCAAAAAACCGGTGAGCCAATCGTGACCCTGCTGGTGGCATTCTTTGCCGGCATTGGCATGTCAGTGGGCATCGTGGTTGCAATTGTGCTCGACCGCATCGGGCTGGCTCGGGCCAAGACACTCGAAGCCACTAAACTAGAGGCCTAAGCCCGCTCCTAAGATAAGGAAACCGCCTTTTGCTTCGTGGTGATGGACTCCTAAATCTCGACATTGCCGTTAGCAATGACGACAAAGCCCCCCAAGACCAGTGCGGCGTCTTCGGCGTATGGGCCCCCGGTGAAGAGGTTGCAAAACTAACCTTCTTCGCTCTCTACTCGCTTCAGCACCGCGGTCAAGAATCGGCCGGCATCGCAACCTCAGATGGCAAAAAGATTCTGGTTTATAAAGACATGGGTTTGGTTTCTCAGGTGTTCTCTGAGTCGGCTCTCGAGGCTTTGGTTGGCCACATCGCCATCGGCCACAATCGCTACTCAACTACTGGCGCCAGCCACTGGCGAAATGCGCAGCCAACTTTGGGCCGCACCACTGCCGGCACCGTGGCTTTGGGGCACAACGGCAACCTAACCAACACCGCCGACCTTCTCGACATGCTCAAGGCGCGCTACCCAAATCAAGGCACTAACGAAATCACCGGCGGCAACACCACCGACACCGCAGTGCTCACCGCTCTTCTTGCTGGCGACCCAGACCACTCTCTTGAGGCAACCGCCCTCGAACTTTTGCCTAAGGTTCAGGGTGCTTTTTGCCTGGTCTTCATGGATGAAACCACTTTGTATGCCGCCAGAGACCCGCAGGGTGTTCGGCCCTTGGTTCTTGGCCGCCTCGAGCGCGGTTGGGTGGTTGCCTCTGAAACTGCTGCCCTCGACATCGTCGGTGCTTCATTCGTGCGCGAGGTCGAACCGGGCGAGCTAATCGCCATCGATGAAAACGGTCTTCGCTCAACTCGCTTTGCCGAGATCAAGCGTGCCAGTTGCGTTTTTGAATATGTTTACCTGGCTCGCCCTGACACCTCAATCAACGGCAAAAACGTCTACGAAGCACGTGTCGAAATGGGCCGTCAGTTGGCTCGTGAATACCCAGTTGAAGCAGACCTAGTTATCCCAACTCCAGAGTCGGGCACCCCGGCGGCCATTGGCTTTAGCCAAGAGTCGGGCATTCCTTTTGGTCACGGCTTGGTGAAAAACGCCTATGTTGGCCGCACCTTTATTCAGCCTTCGCAGACCATTCGTCAGCGAGGCATTCGCCTCAAGCTCAACCCTCTCCGAGAAGTTATCCGCGGCAAGCGCATCATCGTCATCGACGACTCAATTGTTCGTGGCAACACTCAGCGTGCACTCGTGCAGATGCTTCGCGAGGCAGGTGCCGCCGAGATTCACGTGCGCATCTCTTCACCACCGATTACTTGGCCTTGCTTCTACGGCATCGATTTTGCTACTCGCGCCGAACTAATCGCCACCGGCATTGGTGTTGAAGATGTTCGTGCCTCAATCGGCGCCGACTCGCTTGGTTACTTGACCAAAGACGGCATGGTTGCCGCCACCGGCCAACCAGAGAAAGAACTTTGCACCGCTTGTTTCACCGGCAAATACCCAATCGCTTTGCCGTTGGCCGACCGCCTAGGCAAGAACTTGCTTGAGCGCGGAGTTGCCAGCATCCCAGGAGAAAGTGTTCACCTTCATGAGTAACGCCTATGCCGATTCTGGCGTCGACACCGAAGCTGGCGACCTAGCCGTTGAGTTGATGAAGCGTGCCGTTGGCGCAACTCACAACGATTTGGTGATGGGTGGCCTTGGCGGCTTCGCCGGCATGATGGACGTCTCGTTCCTAAAGTCTTACGACCGCCCGCTCTTGGCAACCTCCACCGATGGTGTTGGCACCAAGGTGGCTATCGCCCAGGCAATCGACAAGCACGACACCATCGGCCAAGACTTGGTCGGCATGGTTGTCGACGACATCGTTGTGGTTGGCGCTAAGAGCCTCTTCATGACCGACTACATCGCTTGCGGCAAGGTTGTTCCTTCGCGCATTGCCGACATCGTTCGCGGCATCGCCGAGGCTTGTTCTTCGGTCGGTGTTGCCCTGGTTGGTGGCGAGACCGCCGAACACCCAGGCCTCCTCGGCGTTGACGACTACGACGTGGCCGGTGCCGCCGTCGGCGTTGTCGATGCTGCCAAACTCCTCGGCCCACAAAACGTCCGCGTCGGCGATGTTGTCCTCGGCATGCAGTCCTCCGGTCTGCACTCAAACGGCTACTCACTCGTTCGCAAAATCGTCCGCGACAAGGGTTTCGATTACCGCGATCAGGTCCCCGAATTCAGCGGCATTTCGCTGGGCGAAAAACTTCTTGAGCCAACCGCCCCGTCCTAAACTCTCTTCTCGAAAGCAACCTCGGCTCCGCCGTGCACGCCATGAGCCACATCACTGGTGGTGGCATCGCTGCCAACCTCTCCCGAGTTCTCCCAAAGGGCGTCGCCCTCGACGTTCACCGCTCCACCTGGACCCCTCAAGAGGTCTTCAAGGTCCTCGCTGGCTGGGGCAACTTCTCGCTCGAATCCGTTGAAGGCACCTGGAACCTCGGCCTCGGCCAGGCCCTCGTCGTCTCCGCCGACCGCGCCGAAGAAGTCACCGCTTCCCTCATCAAGCTCGGCGTCCACACCTGGAACCTCGGCGAAATCCAAGACGCCCCAACCGGCGCAGCTCTTGCCGATTACGTTCAGGGTGCCAAGGGTGTAGACGGCGGCGCAGTGCGCCTCGTCGGCGAATACAACTAGTTCCACGCCGCCCAACCCGGCTCAACCTCAAACAACGGGTCTCAGCACCTGCCCCGCGCGCGCCGTAGCGCGCTAGCGCCCGTTGGGCGCCTCAGCCGCACAACATCAACCAGCTCGCCAGTTCGCGCTTCCTCGCGACTTCCCGACAAAGTTTCTTCTATCTCCAGCCGACCTGTCCGGCCCAACAACCCCGTCGCCGCCAAGGGTCCCAGCCTCACCTCACAGCGAGTGCCGGTTTTGGTTCAAAAGCCGCGGTTAAACGCCAAAGTAACTTCGGGTTTTCGCGAGATTCCAAGTTGTTTGTTGGTGCGACTAAATCGGTCTGCAAATCAGCCATTATGCGAGGTAGAAGGCCGCAACAAGCACTGGTTTTGAGGCAAAACCAGCACTCTCTGTGAGGCAGCTAAAAGG
>JBEDKW010000093.1:0-3925 GCA_041171945.1 Actinomycetota bacterium | reverse complement strand
AGCCCCGGCATTGTGATTCGGCTTTATTCGGAAGATGACTTCGAGAGCCGCCCGGAGTTCACCGACCCCGAAATTCTGCGAACCAACCTAGCCTCGGTTATTTTGCAGGCGGCCACTCTCGGCCTCGGCGACATCACTCAGTTTCCGTTTTTGCAACCACCCGATGCTCGCGGTGTGAAAGATGGCCTCGGTTTGTTGGCCGAACTGGGTGCGGTTCAAGATGCCAAAGCCAAGATGGTAAAGCTCACCCCGATGGGTCGCAACCTAGCCCGCCTGCCAATGGAGCCGCGCTTTGCGCGCATGCTGCTGGAGTCAAAAAACCACGACCTAGTGCGCGAAGTGATGATTATTGTTGCCGGTCTAACCATTCAAGACCCTCGCGAAAGGCCGATGGCTAAGCGACCTCAGGCAGACCTTGCCCATGCTCGCTTCGCCGACCAAACCAGCGATTTTTTGAGCCTGCTAAACCTCTGGAACTATCTCGAAGAGCAGCAGAAGAAGCTTTCATCCTCGGCCTTTAGAAGGCTCTGCAAGAGCGAATACCTCAACTACCTGCGGGTGCGCGAGTGGCAAGACCTGATGAAGCAGCTGAAGTCGCTCACCAAGCCGCTAAACCTTGAAATCAACCGTCCTAAGGTTGACCCGGATGGAATTCACAAGAGCTTGCTCTCTGGGTTGTTGAGTCAAATTGGCCTTCGCCAGTTGAGCGATAAGAAAAACGCGGATCTGGCCAAAGGCTCTAGTTCTTCAGGTGCAAAACCATCTAAGGGTCCGGGTGAATATCTGGGTTCGAACCAAAAGAAGTTCGTGATTTTCCCGGGGTCGACTCTGGCCAAAAAACCACCGGCCGCAATCATGAGCGCCGAGTTGGTTGAGACTAGCCGCCTGTTTGCCCGCATGAACGCGGCAATCGATCCGGCCTGGGCTGAGGCTCTGGCTGGCGACCTCTGCAAGCGCAGCTTTAGCGAACCGCACTGGGAGAAAACCCAGGGCTCGGTGGTTGCCTACGAACGCGTGATGTTGTTTGGCGTGCCAATTGTGGTTTCGCGTCGCATGCAATATGCCCGCATCGATGCTGAACTTTGCCACGAACTGTTTGTTCGCCATGCTCTGGTTCAAGGTGAATGGGATTCGAAGCAGCCGTTTGACCGAGCTAACCGTGCCCTGATGAAGCAACTCGAGGGCGAAGCCGACCGAGCTCGCAAGCCGCAATATTCACCCGATGAAGACGATGCCTTCCGCTTTTATAAGTCACGGGTGCCAGTAGAAGTGGTTTCTACTCGCAGTTTTGAGGGCTGGTGGAAGAAGGCTCGTCACGAGACCCCGGCACTTCTAACCATGACTCGTGAAGACCTAATCGGTGAAGAAGTGGCGCAGCCAAGCGAGCACGAGCACCCAGCCGAATGGCAGCACAGTGGCCAAGAGCTCAAGCTTCGCTATCGCTTCGACCCAACCGTCATCGATGATGGTGTCGCCGTTGATATTCCTTTGGCCCTTCTCGCAAGCCTAAATTCTGAGCCTTTTGATTGGCTGGTGCCCGGCATGCGCCTCGAGCTGATTACCGAGTTGCTTCGCAGTCTGCCAAAAAACCTGCGACGAAACGTTGTGCCGGCAGCCGACTGGGCTAAAAAGGCTTTGGCTGTTTTGCCCGAAGAACCAAATGGCAATCTGTTGGTGGTTTTGGCTAAAAATCTGCAGCAGCTCAGCGGCACAAAAATCGGTGCTGAAGACTTCGATGTGGCCCGCCTGCCGAATGCCTTGCGAATGACCTACCGCGTAATCGATGCCAGCGGAAAAACCCTTGGGCTAAGCAACGATCTTGCGGCTCTGCAAACCAAGCTTTCTGAAACCAGCAGGGGAGCGGTCGCCGCAGTTGCCGAAAAGGCTCATTCGCCGATCGAGCGCGATGCCCTAACTACCTGGGATTTTGACGAGCTTCAGCGCAGCATCGAGAGTAAGCACGGCAAGAATGTTGTTCGTGCTTTCCCTGCGCTGGTTGCGGTGGCTGGCAAATCTGGCGTGCCCGCAACCGTCAACCTAAGACTCTTTTCTACCGAGGCCGAGCAAGCCCTGCATCACGCCCAGGGTGTGGTTGCGCTAGTGAAAGCAGCAACTCCAACCCCGGCCAAATATGTTGAGGCGCACCTGTCGCAGGCCGAGAAGTTGGCAATTGCCAGCCTGCCCTATTCAAGCTTTGGTGCCTTCATCGATGACGTGATTTTGGCAACCGCCGACCGCGCACTGCGCGAAGTTGAACCACACGGATTGATTTTTACCCGCGCAGAATATGAAAAAGTTCGCGACGCCGTTGCAGCGATTATTGTTGAGCAAGCTTTCGATGCGGCAGCCCAAGTGACAAAGATTGTTGCGGCCGCCCGCGAGGCGAATAAAGCCATCTCTGAGGTCAACGGCTTCGAGTTCTT
Source organism: Actinomycetota bacterium (assembly GCA_041171945.1). GTDB lineage: Bacteria > Actinomycetota > Actinomycetes > Actinomycetales > Microbacteriaceae > Rhodoluna. The sequence goes on along the minus strand of JBEDKW010000093.1, from coordinate 1,502 downwards.
ATCGGTGCTGTCAGCCGAAAAGGCTCACATCGCAGAGCTTGTGCACTCGGGGTTCGTCAGTGAAGCGGGCCTCGACCGATTGCCGCGCCTGGTGGTTTATTTGCAGGCCATCAAGCAGCGCATCGAGAAACTCACCGAGAACCCGGTGAGAGATAGAACCGCTGCGCTCGAGCTAGATCAGGCTTCGGGCATCTACACATTCGCGGGTGGCAAAATGCCCCTGGCTCCAAACAGCTCAGAAAAAATCGTTGCTGCGCGCTGGCTCCTAGAAGAACTGCGCGTCAGCCTATTTGCCCAATCTCTCGGCACTGCCGAATCGGTTTCGGTTCAGCGCATCAAGAAAGCGCTTAGTTAGCTAAAACGGCCTTCAGCGGCTCAATCTTGGCCAGCTGGGCACCGATCTTTTCCAGTTCGGTTTCGATATCAAAGCGGTTCTGCAAGTTGAGCCAAAAGCGATCGCTAACATCAAAGGCTCTTGCCAGGCGCAAAGCGGTGTCGGGGGTTATCCCGCGGGTGCCGTGCACGATTTCATTGATGCGACGGGCAGAAACGCCAATGACCTTGGCAAGCTCATACTGAGATACCTCGAAGGGCTTTAGAAACTCTTCGAGCAATATTTCACCTGGGTGAATCGGTGCATGTGCCTTTGTCATTTTTCTTCCTCCTCAGTGGTAATCGACTATTTCTACGTTTTCGGCCCCGGCTCGAGTCCAGGTGAAGCAAATTCTCCATTGATCATTAACCCGGATGCTGTGCTGGCCCTGTCGGTTTCCTGCAAGGGCCTCCAGTCGATTGCCCGGCGGAATGCGAAGGTCATGCAGGAAGTCGGCTGCGTCAATCATCAGAAGTTTGCGATGCGCACTTCGCTGAATCTCGTGAGCCAACTTCGGGGCTCGCTCGCGCAACCAGATGTTCTCGGTTTGGGTGTTCGCGAACGAAACAATCATGCTTAAACCATAACGCGAAGCGTTATTAAGTCAAGGTTTGGGTCGAGAGAGTTGTTGAGCTAGCGAACGGCTTTTTTGATTAGCTCGGCAATCTGTTTCTTCACTTCTGGGGTTAGCTTCACCAGAGCGTAAGACGAAGGCCAAATCGCACCATCATCCAGGTTCGCTATGTCACTAAAACCAAGAGTTGCATAGCGGGCCTTAAACTTGCCGGCGTCTTGAAAGAAGCAGATGGTTTTGCCATCTTTGCCATAGGCCGGCATTCCATACCAAGTTTTGGCGTCTAGTTCTGGTGCCACCTCGGCAACGAGGGCATGGATTCCTTCGGCAATTTCCCGGTCGGCAGGGGCCATCTTCGAAATCTTGTCCAGCACATCGGCAAGGTCGGCTGCCTTCAGGTTCTCGCCCTTTAATCGGCGTTCTTCGAGTTTGGCTTCGCGGGCGCGCTCTTTCATCGCTTCTTGTTCGGCTTTAGTGAATGAACCCGATGCTTTTTTCTCTGCCAATTTGGTGTCCTTCGAAATAGATTTCCCAAGCAAAAGCATAAGGCGCGAG
>JBEDKW010000092.1:0-4519 GCA_041171945.1 Actinomycetota bacterium | reverse complement strand
TCACTCTTTGAGTCGAGGGCGGCATGTAGCTGCAGGTCTTGAGCAGCATCGATGAGGTCTAGGGCAAGTTTGCCCATTCTTCCGGTGGCGCCGACAACGGCTACTTTGATAGTCACGTGCCTAATCTACCAAATCAGCGGCTATAGAAACTGGTGGAAAATGTCTTCTTTGAGTTCGCCGACGGCAACGATGGAACGCTCTCGGCCAGCCAAATCTGCGGCAAGGGCTCGAACGTCTTCGACTGTCACGGCATTGACGTGTGCCAGCGAGTCGTCGAGGTCAAGAAATTGACCATTGATTATCTCGGCCGCGATGAGGCGGTTCATTCGGGCCTGGGTGCTTTCAAATTTGAGGGCGAGTGAACCGGAGATGTTGCCCTTGGCTAAGGCCAACTCATCTTCACGGATGCCATCGGCCGCACCGGCGTAAAGACCAAAGTAGGCAGCATCTGAGTAGCCCTGGTTGAACGAGTAGACCGAGTAGGCCAAACCACGCTTTTCACGAATTTCTTGGAACATGCGCGAGCTCATGCCACCACCGAGTGCGGTGTTCATGATGCCCATGGCATAGCGGCGTTCGTCGTCGGCGATAAGGCCCTGCATGCCAATCAGAACATTGGCCTGCTGAGTCGGTCGGTTGATGACGTGAAGTTTGCTGCCGCGCGAGATAGTGGCGGGGCTCTGCAAGCGGCGCTCCACAGGGGTGGCTTTGGCATCGAGATTCCAGCCAGCGCTTAGTAAGCCTTGTTGCACCTGCTCGATTAGGGCTCCGTGCTCAACTCCGCCGGCGGCAACAACAACTAGGTCTTGTGGGCGATAGTTGCGCTGATAGTGCTCCCAGACTGCCTCACGGGTCACTGAGTTGATGGTGTCTACGGTTCCGCCAATTGGTCGGCCAAGTGGGTGCGAGCCCAGCACGGCCTCGCTGAAAGCCTCGTGGGCTACGTCTTGTGGGTCGTCGTCATTCATCGCCAATTCTTCAAGGATGACGGTTCGTTCGTTTTCAAATTCGGTTGGGTCGATGAGCGAAGAGGTGAGCATGTCTGCAATGACCTCGACGGCTACTGGAAGGGCGCTGTCTTGAACGCGCGCGTAGTAGCTGGTGTGCTCTTTGCCGGTGGCGGCATTAGACGAGCCGCCAATTGAATCGAAGGCAACAGCGATGTCTAGTGCGGTGCGCTTCTTGGTGCCCTTGAACAACAGGTGCTCAAGAAAGTGCGTGGAACCAAAGTGGCCATCGGTCTCGTCTCGAGAACCAACAGCTACCGAGAAAGACACCGACACGCTTTGCGCGCTCTGCATGCTCTCCGTTAAAACGCGAACACCGCTCGGAAGGATAGTTCGACGGATCGAACTTCCTCCCGAAGCGGTGAACGAGAGTTCGTTCTGGTCAAGTGGAAAGATGATTTCGCTCAAAACAGTGACCAGAACTTTCTAGATATTTGGTTGATTACTCTTCGTCAGAGTCGTCGGCAGCCGAAGCGCCTTCTTCACCCTCAACAACTGGGCCAAGCGATAGCTTGCCTCGGTCGTCGATCTTGGTGATTTCAACCTGGAGCTTCTGGCCAACCTCAAGAACGTCTTCAACGTTCTCAACGCGCTTGCCACCCGAGATCTTGCGAAGCTCGGAGATGTGCAATAGACCGTCTTTTCCTGGGACAAGTGAGATGAAAGCACCGAAGGTAGCTAGCTTCACAACTGTTCCTAGGAAACGCTCGCCGATCTCTGGAACGTGTGGGTTAGCGATTGCGTTAACCGCTGCACGTGCAGCTTCGGCAGAAGGACCATCGGTTGCACCGATGTAAACGGTTCCGTCATCTTCAATTGAGATGTCAGCGCCGGTTTCGTCCTGGATCTGGTTGATCATCTTGCCCTTAGGCCCAATGACTTCACCGATCTTGTCAAGAGGAATCTTCACTGCGATCACGCGAGGTGCGGTAGGCGCCATCTCGTCTGGTTCGCTGATTGCCTGAGACATTACATCCAGGATGTGAAGGCGAGCATCGCGGGCCTGAATTAGCGCGCCAGCAAGCACTGAGGCAGGGATGCCATCAAGCTTGGTGTCTAGCTGAATTGCAGTTACGAATTCGCGGGTTCCGGCTACTTTGAAGTCCATGTCGCCAAGAGCGTCTTCGGCACCAAGGATGTCGGTTAGCGCTGCGTACTGGACCTTGCCATCGATGGTGTCTGAGATTAGACCCATTGCGATGCCGGCAACTGGGGCGCGCAGTGGCACACCAGCGTTTAGCAAGGCAAGAGTTGAAGCACAGACAGAACCCATTGAGGTTGAACCGTTTGAACTTAGAGCCTCAGAAACCTGACGGATGGCGTATGGGAAGTCTTCGCGCTTTGGAAGAACTGGCACTAGGGCGCGCTCTGCGAGAGCACCGTGACCAATCTCGCGACGCTTAGGGGTTCCGACACGACCGGTTTCACCAGTTGAGTAAGGCGGGAAGTTGTAGTTGTGCATGTAGCGCTTGGTCTTGACCGGGTTTAGCGAGTCAATCTGCTGCTCCATCTTGAGCATGTTCAGAGTGGTGATACCCAGGATCTGGGTCTCTCCGCGCTGGAAGATAGCCGAGCCGTGAACGCGAGGAATAACTGCAACCTCGGCGTCTAGTGCGCGGATGTCTTTTAGGCCACGGCCATCGATGCGGATGCCCTCTTTGAGAACGCGGGTGCGCATGATCTTCTTGGTAACTGACTTGTAAGCAGCGCTGAACTGAGCCATCTGGGCCTCGTCAAGCTTTGCAGAAAGCTGCTCTTTGACAGATGCCTTTAGGGCGTCGTCTGCATCTTGGCGGGTGACCTTGTCAGCGATCTGGTAGACCTTGGCAAGTTCTGCTCCGGCGGCGGCTTCAACAGCTGCACGAACCTCATCGGTGTAAGGCAAGAAGACCGGGTAGTCGGCGGTTGGCTTTGCAGCAACTGCGGCTAGGTCGGCTTGTGCCTTTACAAGAGCCATGATGAAAGGCTTTGAAGCCTCAAGGCCCTCTGACACTACGTCTTCTGAAGGAGCCTTGGCGCCTGCAGCAACTAGGTCGATGGTGTTCTCTGATGCTTCTGCTTCAACCATCATGATTGCAACGTCTTCGACGCCGTTCTCAACGATGACGCGGCCAGCTACAACCATGTTGAACACGGCGCGCTCTAGCTGTGAGTGCTTAGGGAAGGCAACCCACTGGCCATCGATAAGTGCAACGCGCACACCACCGATTGGGCCAGAGAATGGCAAACCAGCAAGCTGAGTTGACATCGAAGCAGCGTTGATAGCTACTACGTCGTAAAGCTCGTCAGGTTCGATTGACATCACAGTGACGACAACCTGAATTTCGTTGCGTAGACCATCGATGAATGATGGGCGCAATGGGCGGTCGATCAAACGGCAGGCAAGGATTGCCTCGGTTGATGGGCGACCTTCGCGACGGAAGAAGCTTCCTGGGATGCGGCCAGCCGCATACATACGCTCTTCAACGTCGATGGTTAGTGGGAAGAAGTCGAACTGGTCTTTTGGCTGCTTGCTTGCAGTGGTAGCCGAGAACAGCATGGTTTCTTCGTCGATGTAAACAGCTGCGGCACCCTGTGCCTGCTGAGCCAAACGACCGGTTTCGAATCGGATTACGCGCTTGCCGTATTTTCCGTTGTCGATGATTGCTTCTGTTGCTTTGATTTCTGGACCTTCCATGGTCCCTCCTCTTTTTATCCTCTAAACGCAGTTCATCCGTGAGTGTTTTTAATGGATGACGCGCGTGAGCGTTCGCGGCAAGTTAACTTGCCCACATTGGAGGGATGCCCTGATCTGCAGTAGAAAACCTTGAGAACACTCAAGACCCACAACCGAAGACCAGCAAACCTGCCACGTTGCTCGCTATAAGGGTAGCAGAGGCACCCGACAAAGGCTAGGAACCGGCAGGTAAAAGAAAACCGCCCCACCCGAAGGTGAAGCGGTTCTCGAAAGCTTTATTTGCGGCATTTGCCAGAGGCAAAATTAGCGACATTCGGCAGAGCCGAAATTAGCGGCGCAGACCTAGACGCTCGATAAGCGCACGGTAGCGGTTGATGTCTACACCCTGAAGGTAGCCAAGTAGACGACGACGCTGACCAACCAAGATCAAAAGACCGCGGCGGCTGTGGTGGTCGTGCTTGTGCTCTTTTAGGTGCTCAGTTAGGTCTTTGATGCGCTGAGTCAGAACTGCAACCTGAAGCTGGAAGTGCCATTTTGGTCCCTTATCTAAACTAACTGCGCGGTGCTCAAAGCGGGATGCTTTGGCTCTCTTTATCCGCGGCCGATACACGGCAACCTCTCAATACTAGTTGAATTTAGGCGGTAGTGCCAGAGTAATCCGGAGTTGAGGGCTTGGCAGCGTGCTTGTTGCCTTCGGCGAAGGTCTTGGTCGGCTTCAAGCTAAGAACGAAGAAGAAGATTTGAACACCGAGCGCGACGAAAAGTGCGGGAGCAAACATGAGCAAAACGGCAATCAGGGCTTCCCAAGTTTGAGCGGTTGAACTAAGTGCGTAGG
>JBEDKW010000091.1:0-4252 GCA_041171945.1 Actinomycetota bacterium | reverse complement strand
CATTAGAAGCTTCTGGGTATAAGGGTGGGTTGGCTTCACGGTCACTTCTGAGGCCGGGCCCTGCTCCACAATTTCACCCTTGAGCATCACTGCAACGCGGTGGCTGATGTGACGAACAACATCCAAGTCGTGAGAGACAAAGAGGTATGAAACCCCGGTGTCTTTTTGAATCTGCAAGAACAAATCAAGGATGCGAGCCTGGGTGGTTAGGTCGAGCGCAGAAACCGGCTCGTCGCAAACAATCAGCTTTGGCGACAGAGCTAGAGCACGAGCGATAGCAGCGCTGACGCTGGCCACCAGAAAATTCGCGTGGCAAACGGTGCAGCGCATCGCTTGGCAAACCAACCTGATCTAGCAGTTCTGCGATGCGCTTTTTAGCGCTGGCCGCATCCAAGCCTTGAATCTGAAGTGGCTCGGCAAGAATCTGGCCAATCTCCATCGATGGGTTTAGCGAGGTGTAAGGGTCTTGAAAAACAACCTGGATGTCTTTGCTCAACTCACGTCGCTGGGCGCGCTTTGCATGGGTGATGTCTTTGCCCATGAACTCGATGGTGCCGGCGCTTACCGGAGCCAAGCCGAGAATTGCGCGACCAAGAGTGGTCTTGCCCGAACCGGATTCGCCAACTAGACCGAGGGTCTCGCCTTCTGCGATGTTGATGGAAACCGAGTGCAGGGCCTTGAAGCCTGCGCTTCTAAAACCCTTGCCCGGGTATGTGACATCTACGTTGGTCACATTCAAAAGGTTCGACATGATTAGTCCTTCGCGTTTCCGGTAAGCATGGTCATCGGAGTTTTGCCTTCGAGCATTGAGCTCAACAACACCTGGGTGTAGTTCTCTTTTGGTGCACGCAAGATGTCGCGCACATCGCCAGATTCAACAACCTTGCCGTTTTGCATAACCACAACGCGGTCGGCCAAGTCGGCGATAACACCAAAGTTGTGAGTCACCAAAACCATGCCCATGCCAAGGCGCTTCTGAAGATCGCGAAGCAGGTCGAGAACTTCGGCCTGAACGGTTACGTCTAGCGCAGTGGTTGGTTCATCGGCAATCAATAGGTCTGGCTCACAAGAGATTGCGCCCGCGATGAGCACGCGCTGTGCCATGCCGCCGGAAACTTCGTGTGGGTAGCTGTTGAAAACGCGCTCTGGGTTGTTGATGCCCACGGTGTCTAGGAGGTTGATGGCGCGAGCCTTGGCTTCTTTTTTGCTGATGCCAAGCACCTGAGTCATTGGGCGAACCAGCTGGTAACCAATGGTGAAAGCTGGGTCAAGGTTGCTCATTGGCTCTTGCGGAATGTAGGCAATCTTCTTGCCACGGAAGGCGGTCATGGCCTTCTGTGAGATGCTGCCCTCTTCTGGAGAAACTAGGTCTGCACCCGAGAAGATGATGTGGCCGCTGACGATCTTGGCGTTGCTTGGCAGTAGGCCAAGAATCGAGAAAGCAGTTTGAGACTTGCCCGAGCCAGACTCTCCAACGATTCCGAGAACTTCACCCTTGTCAACGTTGAACGAAACATCTTGCACAACCTGCTTGATAGAGCCATCGCCCTGCGGGTAGCCAACGCTGAGGAGAGAAACCGAAAGCAGGTGGCTGGTCTTTTTTAGAGTCTCAATTGCTGTGGTCTCTTCGACTGCAAGAGCTGCTGCAGCCTTGGCAACCTTGGCTGCTGTTACCTTGCGCTTCTTGTCTTTGGTCGAAGAGTCAACTTTTTGAGCATCCTCAAGCGCGTCACGAACGGCGTTGCCAAATAGGGCAAAGGAGCCAATTGTGAGCGAGATGATGATGCCAGGCCAGAGCACTAGCAAAGGGTTGATGAAGATGTTCATGAAGCCTTCATTGAGCATCACACCCCAGCTGATAAGCGAAGCGTCACCCAATCCAAGAAATTCAAGACCTGACTGAATAGAAATCGCGATGCCTGAAATCATTGCTGCCTGAATGATGATCGGTGCGCGAACCACGGTGAAGATGTGCTTGCTGATGATTCTGAAGTCGCTGAGGCCAGACACACGTGCGGCATCAACATAGAGCTCATTGCGAACGCCCATAACTGCGGTTCTCGTGAGTCTAAAGAAGCCCGGTGCGATCAAGACACCAAAGACCAACATCGAAATAATCACCGATGGGCCTGCTGAAGCCCGAACCGCGAGCAACACGATTAGTACTGGCAAGGACATCAACATGTTGGCAATCCAAGATGCAAGCGCATCGAAACGGCCACCATAGTAGCCAGCGATGAGGCCGGTTGGCACACCGATTGAAATCGAGGTAACTACAACGAGCAAGGCAGAAATCAGGGTTGCCTGTGAACCAAAGATTAGGCGGCTAAAGATGTCACGGCCAGCGCTATCGGTGCCAAGCAAGTGCTCAGCCGATGGGCCTGCCATTAGGTTCATGGTGTCAGTCGTAAAAGGGTCGAGTGGAGCAATTAGCCCTGCGAACACGGCCGAGAAGGCCACCGCAAAAATAATCAAGCTTGATGCGAGACCCATTGGGTTGCGCAAAATGCGGGCCGCTAGGCTGCGGCGAACAATTGGTGCGCCGTGAATTGCGGCGGCTTCGGTTGAGTGGCTCACGCTACACGCACCTTCGGGTTAAGCCATCCGTTTACTAGGTCAACCACGAGGTTGACCACGATGACGATGATTACTGAATAAACGACAACACCCATAACAACTGGAGTGTCACCCATGCTGGTGCTCTGAACTGCCATCTGGCCGATGCCTGGCAAAGCAAAGATTGACTCGATGATGACAGCGCCACCCATCAAGCCCACAAACTGAAGGCTGAGCACGGTCAGACCGGCGGGAGCAGCTGAGCGCAAGACGTGCTTGAACAGGATTTCGGTTGGCTTGATGCCGCGACTACGGAGAGTGCGAACCCAGTCACGCTCAAGAACAGACTTGAACGCTGAACGAATTTGCTGTGCGGCGGAAGCAACGGTTGAGAGCACCAAGGCAGTCACCGGAAGAATTAGCGAGAGAGCCCAGCCTGCTGGATCTTCTTCGAGGGGAACCCAGCCAGTAGCTGGAAGAAGCGCTAGGTTTAGGGCAAAAATGGTGACCAAGAAAATTGCCACTACGAAGCCTGGCACCGCATAACCGGTGATAGCTAAGAACTGAACGACTCGGTCAATTGCGCCACCTTTGACGGCGGCGGCCATGCCAAGAACGGTGGCCAAAATGGCTGCGATGATGATTGCGCCGATAACCAATGTCATGGTGACCGGAAGTCTGTTGTAAAGCGCCTCAATAATTGGTTCGTTACTGAACCACGAGGTTCCGAAGTTGCCCTGGACCGCATTTATAAGCCAGTCGAAGTAGCGGTTTAGCAAGGGCTGGTCTAGGCCTAGCTCTGCATTTTTTAGGGCGATTTGCTCTGCATCGGCTTCGTCACCAAGAAGGTTTCTGGCCACGTTTGATGTGGAGAAGAAGACCAAGAAATAAGCCAGTGTCGAGATGACCAAGAGCAACAGGGCTCCCGAGCCAAGCCTTCTGGCGATGAATGCGAACATGTGATTGCTCCGTTGACTGGTGGTGAGATTTGGTTTTTGGTGCCAGGTCTTTGGTGCCAGGTTTTTGGTGGAAGTCGAGAGGGATGATCTCGACTTCCACCAATACCCCTGGAGGAGGTTTTCGGCTAGCGCCGAAACTTCAATTACTTGCCGGTTGGTGAGTAGTTGAAGATGTATGGAACTGCGTTGGTTGCCTGGTTGATTGTCTTGATGCGCTTGTTGGTGAAGAACAACTGTGGCAAGCGGTAGAACGGTACAACCCATGCTTCCTTAGTTAGGAAGCTGTTTACTACCTTGCCCTGCTTGACGATGTTGGCAGGAGTAGGGGTTGCTTCGATCGACTTCATAGCTGCGTCAACAACAGTTGACTTCACCTTGAATACGTTCCAGGTTGCGTCTGCTCCAGCCATCTGGTTGATTGCAGCCCAGATGCTTGGCTGGTTCAACTGGTAGATAGCTGAGGCCCACTTGCCTGCGATTGCCTGGTTGCGGTAGTCGCTCATAGGGATTGTGGTCCACTTCACAGTGATTCCGGCCTTGGCCAACTGGTCGCCCAAAACTGCGTTCATGGTTGGGTCAGCCCAGCCTGGCATGTCTAGAGTGACGCCGTCTGCATAGCCAGCCTCGGCTAGCAATGCCTTAGCCTTTGCGATGTCTAGCGTGTAGGTCTTGTCTAGAGCTTTGTCATAAGCGCCATTTGTTGGGCTGAAAGGCTGGTTGGTAACTTCGCCATAACC
>JBEDKW010000090.1:0-3975 GCA_041171945.1 Actinomycetota bacterium | reverse complement strand
TGGCTTGGGTGCCGGCATGTCAGTGATGGGCGGACTTGCCCTTGGTGGCTCCTGGCTGATGTGGCACTATCTGCCCAAATTTGGCATCAAATAAGCCTTGAGCGGGCTTCGGCGCAAACGATTTGTGTGAGCGGCAGGCCCACCAATGCAAACGGGCTAACCCATTGAGCGCAAAGGCGAACTTCAATGGTTTGCCCATCGATGACTTGCTCTTTGGCAACTGTTACTGGGCCAAGTTTGGTGTCGGTAACCTGCGATAAGAAAGTTCGAGCAGGTTCACTGGTTGCAACGGCAAACAGTGCAGTGGATTCAGCCAACGAGAGCAGCCGTTTTTGATGAAGAAAAAGACTACTGGCAGCGACCGTAGTGAGAATCGCGGCCAATGAGAGCAGCGCCATCCCGATTGCTAGCGGGGCAATTGAGCCTCGCTCCGATAACCTCGCGAATCCTTTAGCACTCAGGGCCGCAATCACGGATGCCTCATGACGCTCTGGGCTTGAGCCTTACCCAGCAGAACTTTGAGCGTGATGGTTGACCCAGGGATTTCACAATCACCAACTGGCCGACAACTCATTTGCAAGCTGGGCTGAGTTGTGAGGCGAAAATCGGTGATGATTTCGGCAGCGGCTTCAGACACGGGGGTACCCATCAGAACAAAACTTCTTAGCGAATGTCGGGCGATAGCCTCGGCGGCAAATTGTGTTTGCTGAACCTCGGCAAAATTGACCGCCATCATCAGCAACGGCACCTGAAGCAGCAGGCCGAAGCCCACGAACTCCAGAATCGCGGAGCCAGCATCGTTGTGCAATTTGTGGCTGAGGAAGTTCTGCAAATTATTGAAGTTCAGAGGTGGCATGCCCCACCGCCTTAAACCGATAATCATTTGGTAAAAACCCGAGCCCCGGAATAGCAGCCTCGATGGTCACGAAAATAACCGACCGAGACCCCGCAAAGGCCTGCTCGCACTGAAATGTGGGCTTGATTGCAGAACCGAGGGTAGTTCTGAAGAGCTCTTGAGCTCGCAAGCAACCGGCCCTCGTGTTTTGATCGGCAAGCGCTGCGAACCGAGCCCCTTCAATCGCCGAATCAAACATCACATTGCGCACAAACCCAAATAGCGCCACCCCTAACACCGACAAAGCGAGCAAAACCAGCGGCACTGAAATCAACACAAAGTCCACGGCCGCTGAACCTCGGGCCTCAAAATCCCGCCTAGAAAGTGACAACTTTGTTTAGCGCCTGCTCGAATACCCCCTTTAGCGCTGGCCCGGCGACGCCCCACATCAAAACAACTAAGCCCGCAGTCATGAGCGTGATTAATACCCATCCAGGCACATCTCCCGAGTCTTCGGATAGCCAATCTGTTTTCATTTTCATTATTTTTCCCTTCTAGAAATAATTGAGGTTTAGCAGTTGCAAACTTGGATAGACAGCAAATAGAACGGTCACCGGAAGAATCAAAAACACCAGCGGAACCATCATTTTTGTTTCATTACCGCCGGATTTCTTAAGCAGTTGAACTTGAATTTCGGCACGAGCACTGGCAGCCTGCTCACGGAGCAGTTGGGCTAGCGGGCTTCCTCTTCGCAAAGCCAGAGTCACTTTTCCTGCAAACTCGGCAATCTGCCGGTGGGGCAATCGCTCTGCCAACGTAGCCATCTCGGCCTCGACGGAAGAGCCAAGGTCAAGGGCCCTGAGCGCCTGTTGGAGCTGCGTGGCAACCAACCCATTGCCTCTCGGTGCTACTCGGCTCAGTGCCGCATAAAGACCATCTCCAGCCGAGAGTGCTACCGCCAGAAGGTCCAGGATGTCGGGAAGTTCAAAAAGAGTTGCCTGCATCTTGCGATTTGAAGTAAACGCGACTCGGATTCGAGATTTCCAAACTTCAACTCGGCTGAGCCCAAAAGAAATTCGTATTGTTTTGCGACCGGGAGTGGGCGCAGAAATACGCTCTATCAATGCCGGGACCCTATTCTCGCGAAGGTTGCTGAGTAGCAGCCCGAGACCAGCTGACAACAGCAACCCCAGCCCCATGGCGGCATTCATGCGAACACCCGCGGCGGCGAAGGCAACGAACCAAGCAGATGAATAAAGCGGTAGGCAAAGACGGAAACCACAAAGCCAACGCTCAAGATTGTGACACCTTCGGAGGAATTGTAGATTGCGGCATTTTCTGGTCTTGCCGAGAGCATGGCCACTACGAGCCAAGGGGCTGCCACTGCCATTTTTGCAGTTCCGCTAATCCATCCCTGCTTTGATTCAAGCTGACCCCATAGTGACAAATCCTCTCGAAGCTGTCGACCTTGATTGCGGAGAGACTCCTGGTACCCCTCACCGCCGGCGGCAATTACTACTTGCAGGAGCTCGAGCAGGCGATCAGCGTGAATCTCACCCAGTTCATGCTTTAGCCAGTCGAGGGCGAGTTCGATTGGCCAACCAGAGTCGATGCGGTGGATAAACCCGGCAAAGTGCACTCTGAGTGGCAGTGGCCCCCGGTGGGCTAACTCTGCAAACCCCTCGCTGAATCCGATGCCGGCTGACGCAGCAGACTGCAATGAGTCGACCACCTCGGGCCATAGGCTAGCCAGCTCCCGGCGCCTCGCCTTTGCCCGAAGGTTCACGAGTTCTAAGCCAAACCCAAATGCACCTAAGCCAAGGCAAGCACCTAAAGCAGAGACCTTTGTGAGGTTCAGCGCCAAGAACCCGCTGAGCGTGGAGACAGCAAGAAGAAACGAGAGCACCCCCAAAACGCCAAACCGCGCCAAACCAGCACCCTCAACCGAAGAGCTAAGCCACTTCATCGACGTCTAGCCTCTCAACCATGAGTTCCGCCGAAGCCTTGTTCCAGGAGACACTGCAAATCTCGGACACCCGCCTTTTACCGCTTGCATCCAATACACAATGTGCAACTAAGTCGATGCAGGAACCCACGGTGGGATTTACAAATGTGCTCGAAATATTTTGCCCGGCCAACAATGGCAAGGTGCACAGTTTGGTGATTGCATCGGCAGCTGAATTGGCGTGAATCGTGCAAGCACCCGGCAAACCGGAGTTGAGAGCAATTAGTAGGTCAAGACTCTCAGCTTCACGAACCTCACCCACAACAATTCGCCCAGGTCTCATGCGCAAAGCCTCCTTGACAAGCCTCCTCAGTGAAACCTCACCGACACCCTCAAGATTCGGTTGCCGCGTTTGCATAGGCACCCAGTCGGCCGAATTTACTCTTAGCTCGAATGTTTCTTCAACGCTGATAATTCGCTCTTCTCCTGAAACCTCCGCCAGCAGAGCACTTAGCATCGTAGTTTTGCCAGATTGAGTGCCACCAGAAACCAGAATGTTTTTGCCCTCAGCCATGGCGCTACGAAGAATTCTGAGCTGCTCCTGAGTTATCGAGCCGGATCGGCCGAGGTCAGTCAGGCTAAGAATTTTAGGTGTGAATTTTCGAATGTTTATTGCCCAGTGCGCTCGGGTTACATCGGGAATTACTACGTGCAATCTCGAGCCATCCGGCAATGAGGCATCGACGAATGGAGAAGATCGATCAAGCCGTCTTCCGGTGGGCCGAAGCATGCGCTCAACGAGGGTAGAAAGCTCGTGGGCGGCAAAGCTGACATTTATCTGCTGGGATGTGCCGGCAACAGCGACGAAGACCTGATTGGGCGAGTTAATCCATATTTCTTCGATTGAATCGTCGTCTAGCAGAGGCTGAAGGGCCCCAAAACCTAACAGTTGATCTTCAGCCTGTCTGCGCATCAATGCTTCATCGGGGCTGGGCCCCGAAATCGACTCAACCATCTCGTCAACGGAAGCATCGAGGGCGCTTTGAATTTCAGTGCCGTTTGCCAGATTGCGGCGCCTTGCGCCGGCGCTTAGGGTTTCGATTCTGGATGACACTGGTGCCTATCTGCAGGCAAGGAGTTTGCCCAACAAGTCAGAATCTGGTCGATTGGAGAAAAACCTGCTGAAGTTATCCAC
>JBEDKW010000089.1:0-4529 GCA_041171945.1 Actinomycetota bacterium | reverse complement strand
AGCCTTGAACCTCGACGAGCGCGAGATCGGCACCGTTGTCCTCGGAAACTTCGAAGGTATCGTCGAGGGCATGGAAGTTCACCGCACCGGTGAAGTTCTCTCTGTTCCAGTTGGCGACAAGTTCTTGGGTCGCGTTGTTGACCCACTTGGCAACCCAATCGATGGTCTAGGCGACATCAAGGCCGAAGCCCGCCGTGCGCTTGAGCTTCAGGCTCCTGGTGTTATGGCCCGCAAGTCGGTTCACGAGCCTCTACAGACCGGCATCAAGGCTATCGACGCCATGATTCCAGTTGGCCGTGGCCAGCGTCAGCTCATCATCGGTGACCGTCAGACTGGCAAGACCGCTATTGCCATCGACACCATCATCAACCAGAAGGCAAACTGGGAGTCAGGTGACGTAAAGAAGCAGGTTCGCTGCATCTACGTTGCTGTTGGCCAAAAGGGTTCAACCATTGCCGCCGTAAAGGCTGCTCTTGAAGAAGCCGGCGCCATGGAATACACCACCATCGTGGCATCTCCTGCTTCTGACCCAGCTGGCTTCAAGTACCTAGCTCCTTACACCGGTTCGGCCATTGGTCAGCACTGGATGTATGGCGGCAAGCACGTTCTTATCGTGTTCGATGACTTGTCAAAGCAGGCCGAGGCCTACCGCGCAGTTTCATTGCTACTTCGTCGTCCACCAGGCCGCGAGGCTTACCCAGGTGACGTCTTCTACTTGCACTCACGCCTTCTAGAGCGTTGTGCCAAGCTGAACGACGAGCTCGGTGCCGGCTCAATGACTGGTCTTCCAATCATCGAGACCAAGGCAAACGACGTTTCTGCATACATCCCGACCAACGTGATCTCGATCACCGATGGCCAGATCTTCTTGCAGTCAGACCTCTTCAACGCTAACCAGCGCCCAGCCATCGATGTTGGTATCTCGGTTTCTCGTGTTGGTGGTGCCGCTCAGCTAAAGGGCATCAAGAAGGTCTCAGGAACCTTGAAGCTTGAGCTTGCTCAGTACCGCTCACTTGAGGCATTTGCGATGTTCGCATCTGACCTCGATGCAGCCTCACGTCAGCAGCTTGCACGCGGTGCGCGTTTGATGGAACTGCTAAAGCAGCCTCAGTACTCACCATTCCCAGTTGAAGACCAGACCGTCTCAGTTTGGTGTGGAACTACCGGCAAGCTCGATGAGGTTCCAGTAGAAGACGTATTGCGCTTCGAGAGTGAACTTCTTGACTTCCTTCGTCGTAACACCAAGATTCTCACCACCATTCGTGAGACCAACAATCTTGAGAACGACACAGTTGCCGAGCTTGAGAAGGCTGTCACCAAGTTCAAGCGTGGCTTCCAGACCAAGGCTGGCGAAGTTCTTGCCTCAACCGGTGCTGCTACAGCTGCCGGTTCACTAGACGAAGAAGACGTCAACCAAGAGAAGATCGTCAAGCAGAAGCGCAAGAAGTAATAACTTCTTCACTTAGCCAGATCAACTATCAACTTCTAATCAGGATCGGAGAGAGACATGGGAGCGCAACTTCGGGTCTATAGGCAGAAAATTAAGTCTGCCCAGACAACCAAGAAGATCACTCGTGCCATGGAGCTGATCTCTGCTTCACGCATTTACAAAGCACAACAGCGTGTAGCAGCATCAGCACCTTACTCACGCGCCGTGACTCGTGCGGTTTCGGCTGTGGCAACTTATTCAAACGTTGACCACCCGCTAACCACCGAGCCAGCCCGCATCGATCGTGCAGCCATCGTTATTTTCACCTCAGACCGCGGTCTTGCCGGAGCGTTCTCATCGAACGTTCTTAAAGAAGCGGACATGCTCAGCAACTTGCTTATTGAGCAGGGCAAAGAGGTCGTCTACTTCCTAGTTGGCCGCAAGGCGGTGGCAAACTTCGGTTTCCGTCGTCGCGCGGCTCAGCAGCAGTGGATCGGCGGCACCGACCTTCCTGAGTTCGACACCGCAAAGCAGATCGGCGACGCAGTTGTTGCTGCGTTCAACACCGATTATGCAGACGGCGGAGTTGACGAAATTCACTTGGTCTACAACCGCTTTGTATCGATGATTGCCCAGGTTCCTGAGGTAGTTCGTTTGCTACCTCTAGAGGTAGTCGAGGGCGAAGCAGCCCCAACCGACAACGAAGTTTTCCCGCTTTACGAGTTTGAGCCAGATGCCAGCAAGGTGCTTGACGCACTTCTTCCGGTCTACATCGAAAGTCGCATTTTCAACGCGATGTTGCAGTCGGCGGCATCTGAGCATGCAGCACGCCAGAAGGCCATGAAGTCAGCGACCGACAACGCAGACAAGTTGATCAAGAACTACACCCGATTGAGCAACTCCGCTCGTCAGTCCGAAATTACCCAGCAGATTTCCGAAATCGTTAGCGGCGCCGATGCCTTGGCTCCCACCGGCGACGAAGACTAAGAGAAAGAAAGAGACATGGCCGAAACTACCAAGAAGCCAGCTGCTCCTAAGAAGCCAGCGGCAAAAGCAGCCGCTCCGGCAACTAAGGCAGCCACCAAGGCTCCAGCTGCAGGCACCGGGCGCATTGCTCGCGTGAATGGTCCAGTTGTTGACATCGAGTTTCCTCACGATTCAATTCCTGCGATCTACAACGCTCTCACCACAGTCATCGACCTAAACGGCGAGCTGACCACTCTTACTCTTGAGGTTGCCCAGCACCTCGGAGATGACCTAGTTCGAGGCATCGCCTTGAAGCCAACCGATGGTTTGGTTCGCGGCGGCGTCGTTACCGACACCGGTGCCCCAATCTCAGTTCCTGTTGGCGATGTCACCAAGGGTCACGTGTTCAACGTGGTCGGTGAAATCCTAAACGCCAAGCCAGGCGAGAAGATTGACATTAAAGAGCGTTGGTCAATCCACCGCCAGCCACCAGCCTTCGACCAGCTTGAGTCAAAGACTGCAATGTTCGAGACCGGCATCAAGGTCATCGACCTTCTAACCCCTTACGTACAAGGCGGAAAGATTGGTCTATTCGGTGGAGCCGGTGTTGGTAAGACCGTTCTCATCCAGGAAATGATTTATCGCGTGGCCGAAAACCACGACGGTGTATCAGTGTTCGCCGGTGTTGGCGAGCGCACCCGTGAGGGCAACGACCTCATCGATGAAATGACCGAATCTGGCGTTATCGACAAAACTGCACTGGTCTTCGGCCAGATGGACGAACCACCTGGCACGCGTCTTCGCGTTGCTCTATCAGCGTTGACCATGGCGGAGTACTTCCGCGATGTTCAGAAGCAGGACGTTCTGTTGTTTATCGACAACATCTTCCGCTTTACTCAGGCAGGTTCTGAGGTGTCGACCCTTCTAGGTCGCATGCCATCTGCCGTGGGTTACCAGCCAAACTTGGCAGATGAGATGGGTCTTCTTCAGGAGCGCATCACATCAACCCGTGGTCACTCGATTACGTCACTACAGGCCATTTACGTGCCTGCCGATGACTACACCGACCCAGCCCCGGCCACCACATTTGCTCACCTCGATGCAACCACCGAGCTTTCTCGTGACATTGCTTCTCAGGGTCTCTACCCAGCGGTAGACCCACTGACTTCAACCTCTCGTATCCTCGACCCTCGCTACATCTCGAAGGACCACTACGAGACCGCGACCACAGTGAAGCGAATCTTGCAGAAGAACAAGGAACTTCAGGAAATCATTGCGATTCTTGGTGTTGAGGAGCTTTCTGAAGAAGACAAGATCACAGTTTCACGTGCTCGTCGTATTCAGCGCTTCTTGTCACAGAACACCTACATGGCTACCAAGTTCACCGGTGTTGCCGGTTCAACCGTGCCTCTAAAGGACACCATCGAAGGCTTCTCAGCCATCGCTCGCGGTGACTTTGACCACGTTGGTGAGCAGGCGTTCTTCAACCTTGGAGACGATGTCCTCAAGGAATGGGACCGCATCCAGAAGGAATCCGGTAAGTAATAATGGCCGACAAGACTCTGCGCGTTGAACTAGTTGCAGCCGACCAGGCCATTTGGTCTGGCGATGCCAAGATGGTCGTTGCTAAGACCGTCGAAGGCGAAATCGGTCTGCTTCCAGGTCACGAGCCGATGCTTGCTATCCTCGGGGCCGGTGAAGTTCGCATCACCCTTCCAGGTGGCGAATCAATCAAGGCCAGTGCCGAAGATGGTTTCTTGTCAGTTGAGCACGACGTAGTGACTGTTGTCGCTCGTCACGCAAAACTTATCTAGTCAGTTTTCATCAAAAGAAACCCCCACCAAACGGTGGGGGTTTCTTTTTGTTCGGAATATTGGTTCCCTTAACTTGCTGTTAATGTCGGCGTGTTTCACTGCGGATGACCTTTGCGGGGTAGGCTCGACATATCAGTTCCGTTTGACTCGCAAAGTCAATCTTCATGAGAACCAGACGACCTCAACTTCCTATCAAGTTTTGGGTTCGGGCAAAAAATATACACTCCCTGCACGAGCTCTGTTCTCGTTTGCCTGGGGGAGGTAAGCCCAGAACGAAATACTTTAGGAACATCTATGCACGCTCGTGCGCGCTTTCCAAT
>JBEDKW010000088.1:0-5716 GCA_041171945.1 Actinomycetota bacterium | reverse complement strand
GAATTGGGTCGATTGAGTAGGGCATCAAAGTCATTGATGTGCCAAGCAGAAGAATAAAGATGAGCCTTTGGCGCTTGGTTAGGTCATCTCCCGAGCGAATAACTCGGGCCTTCTTGGATTGCGTTTGAGTGTTCAAAATGCCTATCGATGTTTTAGTTGCGCCGAGAACTCGCGAGTTCTTTGCTGCCGGGGATTCTAAAAAAGTCTAAGGCTTCACTGTGCGGCTGTGTGCCCCCGAGAAATCGTTTGATCTAGCCAAGGAGGCGAGAGGCAAATGTTTCGCCTTCGCGAAGACCGCCACCGATGGCGAAGACTGCCGAGCCAATAGGTACAGTCCATTTGTTTAGCAAGTCGAATTGATCTAGTCGGCGCTGAATGGGCAAGAACTGCTTCTCGATGCTGCGTTGGTAGGAAGTCCACAGGAGACCTACATCCGGGGTGCCATCAGCGGCCGGGGTGCCTTCGTAGTTGAATGGGCGCCTAAAGATTCTTTCGCCGATGTTGGCTGCCGAAGCTCGTCTAATGTGGGCAAAATCGGGGATAACTTTGAGCCCTCGGGCATCGCGCGCTTCAAAATCGATTGGATCGGTTTCGGCATTGCCGCCCAGTGGGGCACCGTTTTCTAGGTTTCGCCCGATGACCTGCTCTTTGGCATCGCGACCAAGAAGATCCCAGGTGTTGAGCTGCATGGCAATTCTCCGAAGCACCAGTGTGGTTCCACCCTGAATCCACTCCGGGCCGTCGTTGATCCAAACCAGGTTATTGAAATCATCCGAGGCAAACTCTGGGTTATCGGTGCCGTCAACTTGGCCCATGAGGTTGCGTTGGCGAACGCCGGTGGGCACAACGCCCTGTGCATTGCTAAAGCCCTGCTGCGACCAACGCACGCTGGCAAATTCGACGCTGTCGCGAATCAGTGAACGAACGGCGTGCGAAAGGGCCAGCGGGTCATCGGCCGAAACATGCAGCAGCACATCGCCACCGCTGAACTCTTCTTTCAGGCGGTCAATCTTGAAAGCTGGCAGGTCTTGGAAAGACTCCGGGCGTTGTTTTTCAAGGCCTAATTTGGTGAAGAAGTTTGGGCCAAAACCAACGGTTACGGTGAGCCTCGCTGGGCCAAGAGCCAACTCGGGGTGTGGGTCGGCCAAAGCGGCAACTCCGGCGGTGAGCCTTGAAATGTCGTCGGTGAGCAAGTTCATCCAGCGTTCAAAGGCACGGATGTTGGTTTCGGCGTGAAGATCTAGCGCAATGAAATTTGTGTGGCTCTGAAGGTCTAGTTCAATGCCGTTTTGGTGTGGGCCAAAGAATGGCTCGCTGCGCATTCGCACTGCCGTTTGAGAGGCAACTTGGGCCGCGGTCTGGGCCGCTGTTGTGGCTAGGTTTGCCGCTACGGCCGCACCGCCAGTTGCCCCAACGATGGCTCCGGTGGCGGCTGCGCCGCCCACCAGAAACCCTCGTCGAGAAAACTTAGTCATACTTACCGATTAACCCTTTGGTTCGTAGCTTTCGTCACCGGCAAGTGAAGCCTTGGCAGGCCACTGAACTGTGATGTCTTCGGCGCCATCGAAGTCGAGGGTTAGCTCAACGGTTTCGCCACCGAGAAGCGGTGCCTTTAGGCCCATTAGCATTACGTGCAGGCCGCCTGGTTCTAGGGTGATTGTTTCGCCAGCCTTGATCAAAATGCCGCCGTCTTTGGCCTGCATCTTGATGCCGCCATCTTTGGCCTGCATCTTCATTTCGCCGCCAACCATGACAACCTCGTGAACTTCAACCATCATGGCGCTGGCGGATGAGCCACCAACCAGAGTTACGTCATTGGCGGTGTGGTTAGAGATTTCAGCGAAGGCACCAGTCATTCCGCCAGCTTCGGCGCTGTACTCAGAAACTCGAACCCAGCCATCGGCTAGGTGAATCTCATCGTGCCCATCTACCGACTCGGCCGGTGCCGCACAAGCGGTTAGCGAACCAAGAATGAAAGCAGCAGAAATGGCGGTGGTCAAAACCTTTTTCAAACCCATGTTGGAGTCCTTAAATTGTGGAATAGTGTTTTTATTCTACAACTCGTAGAGCAGACTGCAAATCAGCCAAAAGGTCCTTGATGTTTTCAACGCCGACAGACAAACGAACAATGTCGCCCGAGACTTCGATTGGGCTATTAGCCGCCGATGCGTGGGTCATTTCGGCTGGGTAGTTGACCAAAGATTCAACTCCGCCAAGGCTTTCGGCAAGGGTGAACAAGTGGGTTGACTCGCAGAACTTCTTGGCAGTCGCAACGTCTTTCAAACGAAGGCTAACCATTCCGCCAAAACCGCTCATCTGCTTTTTAGCAAGCTCGTGGCCTGGGTGCCCAGGTAGACCCGGGTAATAAACCTGAAGCACTGCTGGGTGCGCGTCTAGAAACTCGGCAACGGCTTGGCCGTTGATGCAGTGGCGATCCATGCGAAGCGCCAAGGTCTTTAGTGAGCGCTGGGTTAGCCAAGAGTCGAACGGGCTTGAAACAGCGCCGGCCGCAAACTGAATGAACTTGATTTTGTCGGCAAGTTCGCCGTCGTTAAGAACAACCGCACCGCCGAGAACATCGCTGTGGCCACCAAGATATTTGGTGGTTGAGTGAACCACGATGTCAGCGCCGTGCTCAAGTGGACGCTGCAAATATGGCGTTGCAAAAGTATTGTCGACCACTGTTAGGGCACCGAGTTCGCGAGCGATTTTGGTGATCTTGGCGATGTCAAAAATAGTCATCATCGGGTTGCTTGGGGTTTCAATCCAGACCATTTTGGTTTTGCCGGGCTTGATTGCAGCACGAAGAGCTGCTTCATCGTTTAGGTCGGCAACCTCAGAGTCGATGCCGGCCGCGCGGTGAATCCGATTGAACAAACGAAAAGTGCCGCCATAAAGATCGTTTGCCAAAACCACGTGGTCACCCGGTGCGCAAACTGCACGGATGATTGCGTCTTCGGCCGCTAGACCAGACGCAAAACTCAAGCCGAAGCGACCACCCTCGAGCGAGGCCAGAGCTTCTTGAAGTGCATCGCGAGTTGGGTTGCCGCCGCGGTTGTATTCATAGCCACCGGCTAGATCTCCAACCGAGTTCTGACGGTGCGTCGAACTCATGTAAATCGGTGGGATAACCGAGCCGTTGTTGCTGTCTGGGTCTTGCCCGACGTGCACCGCGCGAGTTTCAAATTCAGTCATTTGGTTTCCTATTTGCTCATGTAGTTGAGGATGTCAAAACGGGTAATAACGCCAACTGGTTCGCCATCTTCGAGAACCAGCAAGGCCTCTTCGGCTTCCAGTTGGTGACGGGCAGATTCGATGGTTTCGCCAATGCCGATGACGCCGGGCTTGGCACCGATGAACTTGGCAATTGGGTCGCTCATTAGAGCCTCACCCTTGAAAACCATGTCGACTAGGTCTTTTTCGACGATTGAACCAGTCACTTGGCCAATGCGCACTGGAGGTTCGGCAAGCAGCACCGGAAGCAGCGAGACATCGAATTCTTTGCAGATGTCGAGGGCATCCTTGACGGTGTTATCTGGGTGAACGTGAACCAACTCTGGCAAAGCGCCATCCTTGCGGGTTAGCAACTGGCTAACCTTTTCACCTTCGCCCGCTTCCATAAAGCCATAGGCGCGCATCCACTTATCGTTGAAGACCTTGGCTAGATAGCCACGACCACCATCGGGCAGAATCACCACAACGACTGCATCGGCCGGCAAATCTTTAGCAACTTCAAGGGCAGCGACCACGGCCATGCCACAGCTTGGCCCAACTAGCAGGCCTTCTTCGCGAGCAAGGCGGCGGGTCATCTCAAATGAATCGCGGTCGGTCACCGGAATGACGCCGTCGACAACGGAAGCATCGTAAGCGGCCGGCAGGAAGTCATCTCCGCGGCCAACACCCTCAACAAGGTATGGGCGGCCAACGCCTTCTTTGCTCGAATAAATTGAACCCGCTGGGTCACAGCCGATGATCTGAACTTTGCCACCGCTGACCTCTTTGAGGTATCGCCCGGTTCCCGAAATGCTGCCTCCGGTGCCAACTCCGATAACCACATGGGTTACTCGGTGGTCGGTGTCGTTCCAAATCTCTGGGCCAGTGGCCTCATAGTGGCTGAGCGGGCCATTCAGGTTTGAATACTGGTCTGGCTTCCAGGCCCCCGGAATCTCACGGGCTAGGCGGTCGCTGACCGAGTAGTAGCTTTCAGGGTCTTCGTGCGCCACTGCGGTTGGGGTGACCACAATCTCGGCACCGTAAGCAATAAGAGTGTTGCGCTTGTCTTCGGCAACCTTGTCGGGAAGCACAAAAATGCACTTGTATCCGCGCTGCTGAGCAACAAGAGCCAAGCCGATTCCGGTGTTGCCCGAGGTTGGTTCAACAATGGTTCCGCCAGGCTTCAAAAGGCCCCTAGCCTCGGCGTCGTCAATCATTTTCTCGGCAATGCGGTCTTTAATCGACCCACCCGGATTGAAGTATTCGACCTTTGCCAACACGGTGCACTTGATTCCCTCGGTGACTTTATTGAGTTTCACGAGAGGGGTGTTGCCGATTAGCTCGGTGACGTTATTGACGAACTTCATAGCTTCAAGCCTAGACAACGAATTAGCTGGATTTCCTTTTTTTACGAAGGACGAAAAGCCCGCCAACAAAGAGGGCTGCGAGGGCCGGAATCAGGAGCCAGGCGAAGCCGCCATCGGTCAACACCTGCAAAGTTGGGACAGGTGCGCGTTCTGGCGCCAAAGAGCCACCGCCATTGGTGTCGGCAGGGTCGCCATCTTCAAAATTCGGCTTGCCGTCTCCATCGATGTCATCATCGAGGCCATTCACAATGCCATCACCATCGATGTCTGGGTCTTCGTTATTGATAATGCCGTCGCCATCGGTGTCGACTTCTAGGCTGGCAACGGGGTCATCATCAGCCATTGCCGGAAGGCTAGAAACCGCCCCGGCAAATAGTGAAATGAAAAGTGAGAGCACCAAAACGATGGCGCCGAATCGAATGATTTGTTTTCGCTTCATTCTCAGATCACTCCAGCAAGCATCATGGTTACAAACAACATGCCGATTCCGCCGATGCGGTAAATCCAGGTGGCCCGAGGGGTCATAATCCAGCGCTCTTCACCTTCGTTTCCTTCACGACCAAACATGTGAAGCAGGCTCAACGCCAACATCGGAATTGGTAGCAGGGCGAAAGACCAGAGAACTAGATCTGGGGTTGCGCCAAACCAGACTTCGACAAGGCTGGTGGTGAGAGTTGCGACCACCAGAGTCAGAGCTAGGCCCGGGATGCCATTTGGCAAGATGCGCCACAACCAAGGAACGTTGCGGAACTTGTCAGCATAGAAACCAATCAGGTTTGGCAGAACGAACAGCACGCTTCCGACCCAAACCCTCCAGTCGTTGCCCATCAATGCGGCGGTGACAAAGATGAAGACCGCTAGGCGAATAACTAGTGACGCCCAACGCTGGGATTTGTGTGCGTCGGCCACATCGGTGGGGTGCAAATAATCTAGGCGCTGTGGGAAGGTGCGAGCCGATGCCTCTTCGGCTATTACGCGAATCATGATTGCCAGGGCGATTGCTAGCGAGAAATCGCCCACGTGGTTGGCAACCGAAAGGGTCACACCAGCCAGCGCCGGCAAGGTACTGATCATTGCCGAGGTAGTCCAGCCACCGATAAATGGCAGCACACCGAGGTCGACGATTCGCTCCCACC